>JACDAW010000136.1 GCA_013695245.1 Pyrinomonadaceae bacterium
ACTACGCCGCACGCCAGCGCAGCACGATCAACGCGGAACGCGCCTCGACAAGCGTTGAAGTGAAAGCCGGAAAACCCGTCGGCGCAGAATCCGAAGAGACAACTCACTTCACCGTCGTTGACGCGCAAGGCAACGTCGTCTCAAACACCTACACCTTGAACAACAGCTACGGCTCGGGCGTCGTCGCCAAGGGCACAGGCATTTTGATGAACAACGAGATGGACGACTTCGCGGCGAAGCCCGGCACGCCGAATCTCTACGGACTCATTCAAGGCGAACGCAACGCCGTCGCAGGGCGCAAACGTCCGCTCTCCGCGATGACGCCGACATTTGTTCTGCGTAAAGACGGCACGCTCTGGTTCGCCGTCGGCTCACCCGGCGGCCCGACGATCATCAACACCGTGCTCCAGACGATCATCAACGTCGTTGACCACAACATGAACATCCAGCAGGCGATTGACTTCCCACGCATCCACCACCAATGGCTGCCCGATGAGATCGTCTATGAACCTCTCGGCATGTCAGCCGACACCGAACGCGCATTGCAAGCGCGCGGGCATAAACTGACCGAACGACCGCGCTACATGGGCGACGCGCAAGGCATCATGATCGAAGAGAAAACAAACGTCCGGCTTGGCGCAAGCGACCCGCGCAACGACGGCGCACCGGCGGGATATTAGAAGACATTAAAACCTTTAGTTCATCGTCTCGTCGAATTAAAAATTAAGTGGATCAGACAGAAACTACACCGCAATTTGCGAACGCGCTCAATGCAACACAAGATAAACTGCTCGCCTGTGTGCATTGCGGTTTGTGTCTCGAAGCTTGCCCGACTTATGTGCACACGGGCGATGAAAACGACAGCCCGCGCGGGCGTATTTATCTTATGCGCGCCGTCGAAGAAGGACGGCTTGCGCCTGCGTCCGCAACATTTAAGCGGCACATCAATCGTTGCTTGGGTTGTCGCGCGTGCGAAGCGGCGTGTCCGGCGGGCGTCGAATACGGGCAGTTGCTCGAAGCGGCGCGTTATGATCAAACTCATGCGAGCGCGCCGCGTGAGATGCCGGGTCGTTTATTGCATTTCGCCCTTCGTCACATCTGGATTCATCCGGCGCGTTTGCGTTTTGCGTTCACGATGGCGCGGATCGCGCGCAATTTAAGACTCCCGCGACTGTTGCTTGCGACGCAACTCGCGCGATTGATTTCGCCGCGTCTTGAATTTGCGCTCGCGCTCTTAGACGCTTCATCTCCAGACGAAACGATGAACAAGTTTGACGATAAATTTGTTGCGTTGCCGCAAAGCGAAGCGGGCCGGAGTTTGCACGGCGAAAGCTCATGCGCCGGAGTTTCGAGAGCTTTATGCGATGAGAACTCGCGCGGTGCGACCCAACTTGTTTCGCTTTTCACCGGATGCGTGATGGACGGATTGTTTGCCCGCGTGAACCGCGCAACGGCGCGCGTGCTTGAAGCAAATCGTTGCCCGACGAATGCCCCGCCCCGTCAAGTCTGTTGCGGCGCGCTTCATGCTCACGCGGGCGACTTAGAAGGCGCGCGCCAACTCGCGCGGCGCAACATTGAAGCGTTTGCCCATTCAGGAGATGCGCCTATCATTACCAACGCGGGCGGGTGCGGCGCGATTCTCGCGTCTTACGATCAGCTGCTTGCCGATGATGAAGCTTACGCTGAACGCGCGCGCGCTTTCAGTCGCCGCGTGCGCGACATCAGCCAGCAGTTGGAGGAAACAGAAAAGTCGAACGGCTCACCTCTCCGGCAGGGCGCGCATCTCGACGAGCGTGTGACGACTTACGACGCATCGTGCCATCTGCTTTACGGACAACGCGCGGCGGAAGCGCCGCTCAGGATGTTGCGCCTCATTCCTGACTTACGTTTCGTTCCGCTCACGGACAGTGAAGTGTGCTGCGGCGGCGCGGGCGTTTATAACTTGATTGAGCCGGAGATGTCGCGGCGCGTGCTTGCTGAAAAACTTACTCACATTAAAGAGACGGGCGCGCAAACGTTGACAACGGGCAACCCCGGCTGCCAGATGCAGATCGCAGCAGGCGCGCGTCTTGCCGGAATGAACACTTTGCGTGTGTGTCATCCGGTGGAACTTTTAGATGAATCGTATGCCCGTGCAGGGTTCTATAAGGATGCAAAAATTAAAAGATGAATGGCAAAGATGCTGACGAATAAGATTTTTCAGCTTCCATTTCGCTTCTTTACTTTTGCAGATCATTGAAAGCGATGCGCCCGCCGATGACGGTCAATCGCGCGTTTCCTTCTTCGTCCAAAGCCACCAAGTCGGCGCGCTTTCCCTGCTCAATTGTGCCGCACTCCGTTTCGACTCCGAGCAACTTCGCCGGATTGAAGGAAGCCATACGCGCGATCTCTTGATCGGAAACTTTGAGGTTGCGTATCATTCGCACTGCATCGCGCATTGTGATCACGCTTCCCGCAATGCTGCCCCGCTCGTTGCTTGTGCGCCCATCCTTAACTGTGATCGTTTCATTCCACACCCCATATTCGCCATCGCCTAAACCGGCGGGCGCGACCGCATCGCTGATGAGCAGCGTGCGCTTTGCAGTCTTACAACGCAGCACGATTTCCAACATAAGCGGATCGAGGTGAACTCCGTCGGCAATAACATCACACGTCACTTCATCATGCGTGAGTCCCCAACCGACGACGCCCGGCGCGCGGTGATGAAGCGGCGACATCGCGTTCATGAAATGCGTCAGATGTCTTGCTCCGGCATCAAACGCTTGATCGAGCGTTTCCACATCGGCGCGCGTGTGACCGATGGAGACGACGAAGCCGCGAGTTCGCAGTTCACGAATCAACTCAATGCCGCCATCCACTTCCGGCGCCAGCGTGATCATGCGCTTTGCATCTTCAAGCTCAACTATGGGAAGAAAATCGAGCGCGGATCGTTTGTCGTAAACGCGAAAATATTTCGTGCGCAACGCACCGCATTGCCCTTCATTGACGAACGGGCCTTCATAATGCACGCCGAGCGAGCGCGCTGCGGCTGGCGTTGTAGTCTGATCTTGCCCGCACATCAGTTCCTCAACGGCAAGCACGGCGCGGCGGTAATCTTCATCCGGTGCGGGCACAAGCGTCGGCAGCCACGCGGTCACGCCGTTGCGGGCAAGAAAACGTGCAACCGTGTGCAGTTCGTCGGCTGAAGCTTCCATCACGTCTGCGCCCATCGCGCCGTGAATGTGCACGTCAATAAAGCCGGGAAAAAGAGTTAGCCCATTAAGATTCAACGCTTCGCCGATTGATTGAGAATCTTCCGGCGCTCGTTCAAAGATTCGCCCGATACGACCTTCTTCAACGAGCAGGTCAGCATCAATCGAAGCGTGCGGCAATACAAGGCGCGCGCCGCGAAGCACAAAAGATTCTGAATTGCTTCTCATACGTCCTCACAGAAAATGCGTGCCGGGCGAAAGCGAACGAGTTGCGGCGGACGAGCAGCCACATCGCTATCAAGCCGTCGCACTAAAATGATAATGCCGCGTTGATGCAACTTTTCAACTTGCACTAACGCGGCATTACCTTACTACTCGTCTTCGCTTAAACGACGAACACTATTTTCCATTATCGTGCCGCACAACGATTTCGGTCGAGGCGGTTGAGGTATTGCCCGCCCTGTCGCTAACAGTTGCGGTGACAAGATAACGCCGCCCGTCTTTGTCATTGCCGTTACGACGAGCTTCGACTCTGAGCGTCTCCGTCCAAGTCGCTGAGTTGCCTTCAAGCGTGCGCGGCGCGATGCTTAAAGGCATTCCGTATTCGTCCGTCACGACATAAGTAACGCCGGACAAACCGGAAACAGCATCTGTGGCCGAGCCGCTGATAATCACGTCAATCATCTTCCCGTTTGGCGGTGAGATCGTTGACGGATTCGCAGTGAGGGTTACGCTCGGAGCTGTTTTGTCGATCTTCAACGTCAAGCTCTGCGCCGCCTCTTCGTTACCTGCCCGGTCAACGGAACGATAACTAATAGAAGTTATGCCTTCAGTATTGACAACTAAGCTGCTCGAATACGTTTGCCAAGTCGCCCCGCCATCTGTTGAATACTCGGTGCGCGCGATACCCGAAAGATCGTCTGAAGCGGCAAGCGTAACGCTCACGTCGCTTGTGTACCAACCGTTTGCGCCATTCGGAGCAGACGGATTAATCGTTGCGACGGTCACAGGTGCAGAATTATCGGTGCGCGCATCGGCTGTAGCGACTACGCCGGGTGTGATGCTGAAAATCTTGGTGTAGAAAGTTTCATCGCCCAATTGCGCAGTGGCGCGGTATGTGCCCGGCGCGAGATTCAGCATTCCGTAGAATCCGCCGCCATCGGTTGTGGTTGGGCGCGTCTCTCCGGTATCAACGTTCTCAATTGTAACGGCTGCGCCATCGGCGGCCGTTCCATCGTCGCGTTTAACGAATCCCATCGCGTAGCCTGTAGTCGGCGCGCTTTTCCAAGGCATGTCCGGCACAGGCACATAACTCGGAAAGAGCGGTTCGAGCGCCGGGTCTTCAAAGCGGATCGTGCCGTTGGCGCTTGCGCCCGTGCGGAGCGCGGCGAAGAAGTCGGCGTTCGTGCGCTTCGGCGTGGATTGATTCGGCACGGGGTAAGAAAACGGATTCGGGTTAAGAGCGACGTTGGTGTTGTTGCCCGATAGATTACCGGGCGTGGCGTTGCCGAGCGCGTAGAAGATCACGCCGTCAGCCGCCGGAGCGTTCGTCGTTTCATACGGCGGGCGGGCAAGCGCGCGCCGCGCTTGGCGAAGGCTGCCTTCGATGGCGTTGAGATAGACGCCGAGACCGGGCATTGAATGGCGATTGTTTGAGCGCGCAAGTTCTTTGGTGAAGGCGAGCCAATCATCGTATTGCGCGCGCACTGAAGATATGTGTTCCTGCTTGTAGATCATCGGCGCGATGATGTCGAGCGTGCCTTCTTCTGTCCACGCGCGCCAATCTTGAAACACGCGGTAGTAAGCTTCGGTCTTTTCCCACCCGCCGCTTGCCGTTGGGCCAGTAAAGAAGCAGATGAGCGCGGCTGAGACTTTGATCTTCGGGTTTACGGCCGTTGCGTTCAGATAAAGGCGACGCACGAAGTTCGTCACCTGATCGCGTCGCCATTGATTCCACAATGGATCATTTGTGCGCGGATAGCCGACATCTGCGGCCGTGATGAGTCGCGGCGCGGCCGTCGTGCCCACGTTCGTGCCGATGTCGCTCGTCTGGTAGTAAGTCGCGCTATCGCCGTAGCGCGCCTTGAATCGTTGCACGCTCGTTTCGTTGTAGCCGGTGTTGATGCCGAGCGATTGTCCGGCGGGGCGATCAATCGGCGCTTCCGGGTAGCGGATGCGGTCGAGGTGAATGCCGTCAATGTTGTAGTTGGCAACGAGATGCGTGAGCACATCAGCGGTGTAAGCAGCAGCGTCGGGGTGACCGAGATCAACATACCACTCGGCTGCGTAGCGATGGCCGTTGAAGGTCGTGCCGTCCGTGTTGTGCGGGAGCGAGCGCGTTGACCACTGGCGCGGATCGGTGTCAGGCAGCAGCGCGTTCGTCGTCTTATCCCAGAAGTGTTGATTGAAGACGTGGCGCTCATCACGCGGCAATCCCGTGATGGTCGGGTGCGCGTTATAGATCGTCCCGACGATCACATAGGCGTGAACCTCTATTCCGCGCGCGTGCGCCTGCTCGACGAGATACTTGAGCGGATCGATGGTCGGCTTGCCGCTTGCGTCCGGCTCGCCGACGCCCGCCACCTGCGTGAGTGGCTCTTTAGAATTCAGGTACCAAGAATCGCCGCGCCGCCGCACCTGCGCGAAGATACCGTTAGCGTTTGATTGAACTGCTGAGTCAACAACGCGATCAATGTCGGCGCGTGTGCCGAGCGCAGAATTGAAAGTATCAACCCAATAAGCGCGATACTCCGGTCGCGCGCTTTGCGTTCCTTCGCTTTGCGCAGTCACGGCTGGAACGGCAAGCCATAAACAGAGCAGCAAAACTTGCAAAGCAAACGTGATCGCCTTCCACGAGGGCGGACGAATTGCGCAGCGCAGTTTAAAGATGCTGATTAACGAAAGCGATCTTTTTAGCGATGACATGGCGAAGACTCCTTATTAGAAACTGACAACTACAGTCGAACTGCTAACTTACGAACAGAGGTTTAAATAATAGGCGGAAGGCAAGTGCTTTCCGCCTATTAATAAACGCTCCTCAGAAGTTCAGTTTCACGCCGAACTGAATCGTGCGCGGCTCACGCGCCGAAGTGATGACGCCGAAGTTTGGGCTGCCGCTCGCGGTGCGATTGACGATAAACCGTTGCGGGAACTCGCTCGGAGCCGCCGGATCGGGGCTAAAAGAGATGACGGTGTTCGGGTTGTTGTACTGCGTGTGGTTGAAGGCGTTAAAGAACTCGGCGCGAAGCTGAAGATTAACGCCCTCTGTGAAACGAATGATCTTCTGGATCGAGACGTCGAAGTTATTGATGCCGGGCCCGCGCACGATGCCACGCCCGGCGTTGCCGTAATCGAAGAAGGACGGAGCAAACGCCGCATCGTTGAAATACCCGGTCGTGGTTCCCGAACCGCGCGGATCGCCAACCAAGTTAGGACGCAGCGTGCTGCCGGTGCCGAGCGGATCGCTGAGTTGGACGAGCGACCCGCTTGGAGTTGTGCCGGAAATGCTTTGCGTGATCGTCAGTGGCGTTCCTGATTGCGCGGTGTAGATGCCGGAGATTTGGAAACCGCCGAGGATGGCGTTGCCGATCCTTCCTAAGCTAACGAAGCGATCTTGGCCAATCGGCAACTCAAACACACCGTTCGTGGTGAAGACGTGCGTGCGGTCGAAGGACGAAACCGCGCGGTCGGCTTTCGGGTTAAGCGGGTCTTGCGGCACTTCGGTGCGGTCAATCGAGGCGTCCGTGATGTTCTTGCTAAGCGTGTAGACCGCGCCGAATTGGAAGCCTCTTGAGAAGCGTTTGTTGAAATTAACTTGCAGCGAATTGTAATTCGATTCGGCTTGGGTGCGGCGGTCGCTGATCGCGCCGAAGCCAAGAAAGGGTCGCACGGCGTTAAGCGACGGGAAGGTTGTCGCGTTTATCGTTCCGGCGGCGCGGAGCTGGCGCGTGAGTTCGGCGCGCGCTCCGGGCAACGGCTGGTTAATAGGAATCTGCTGCAGCAGATTCTGCCCTGTGGTTCCAACGTAAGCGACTTCGAGCACGGCGTTGCGGAAGAGTTCGCGCTGGACGCCGACGCTGTACTGAAACGTGCGCGGGACTTTGAACGGGTTGCCCGTGCTGATTAAGCCCAAGACCGGAATCGCCGTGCTCGTCACGCCCGCGCTCGGATTGGCTAGCGTCGGGTCGGTCATCGAAACGCGCGAGCTGATGCGCGGGTTGACGAAGGCATTCTGCTCGACGATGCCGACGAGTGTGCGGTCGTAGTAAATGCCGAAGCCGCCGCGCAGCACAGTCCGTCCATCTTCAAAGATGTTGTAGGCGAAGCCGACGCGCGGACCCAAAGTGTTGCGATAATTGCTCTGCACGCGGCGTCCGAACGGCGAATTATCGCCAGCGAAGATGATGCCGTTGAAGCGGTCGCCGCTATTGGCAACGACTTGCCCGCTAACGGGATTTAAGGTGACGGCGCGCGCCGGATCGTAGAAGTCAGGGCGGAATGAGGTGAGGTAGTCATTCAGTTCAATCGGATTTTGGAAGACCGAGTAGCGCGCGCCGTAGTCGAGCGTGAAGCGCGGCGTGATCTTCCACGTGTCCTGCGCGTAGAACTCGAACGTGTTGTAGCGGAGTTCGACGCGCACCTCGTTCTGGTCTTCGCCGTAGCTCGATGGCGCGCCAAGGAGGAAGTCGGCGAAGGCGTTGCCGGATCGCGTGCCGTTGAACGTGAATCCGCCGTTGAGGTTGTTACCCGCGTTCTCGTTCTTGGCTTCGCGCGACAGGAAGACGCCGAACTTCAGAGTGTGGTTGCCGCGGACGCTCGTCAGGTTATCGCGCACGGTGTAGCTCGGATTCTCGATGCTCTGCGGGCTGGTGAATGTCAGTCCCTGCACATTCGTGATGCCGATGTTGGGCAGCGCGCCTTGCAGCGTGCTGGGGAAAAGCTCCGGCGACGTGAAGCCCGGCGCGTTCGCGCGAAGGCCTGTGCCAACGAATTCTGTCTGAATTAGATTGCGAGCGAAGTCGAACGCGATCTCGTTAATGGTCGTCGGCGAAAGTCCGAATTTGAGCGAGGCGACGAAGTTATCGCCCGGCGTGTTCGTGCGTTGCGCAGCGACTCCGGGGAAAAGCGTGCCGGCGATGTTATTCAAGTTGAACGGATCGATGAACGGATTGCCGCCCGGATCGTCGCGCGTGAAATCGTCGCGGATGTAACGCGCGGTAAACGTCGTCGTGTTACTGAAGTTGTGATCGAAGCGGATGATCTCTTGGCGGAAATTTCCGGCGACCGGCGTGACGCGGCGGAATTGATTAAGCACGCCTGCCGAGTTGCGCTCGTTCGCCGGAAGGATGAAATTCAGCAAGGCGCGCGCATTCGGATCAATGCGATCCTGCGGGATCGTGACGATGCCGCCTACCGATGGGTAAGTGACGCCCGCCCTGAGCGGGTCGCGGAGCGCCGCGCTGGACGCGATGCGCCCCGCGCGCAGGTCGTCGGTGGCAACGGTGCCGACAGGAACGCTCGTTGCGCGGATGCGCCGAAATTCTTGCGAGAAGAAGAAGAACGTGCGGTCGCGCCCGTTGTACACGGCAGGGCCGCCCTCGCCGAAGCGCGGCAGGAAGACGGGGCCGCCGATTGTGAAGCCGAAATTATTGTACCTGAGCGGCTGCTTGAAGCGTGGATTCTCAGGGCTGCTAAGTCCTGTAAGCGGCGTGGTGATAAAGGGATCGCGCGTGTTAAGCGCGTCGTTGCGGAAGAATTCGTAAAGCGTGCCGTTGAAGTCGTTGGTGCCCTGACGAGTGACGACGTTGATGACGCCGCCGCCGTTCCGGCCGAACTCCGGTGCATAGTTTGATGTTAGGATCGTAAACTCTTGGATGGCGTCAACGCTCGGAATTGTCAGCAGCGTTAAGTTCGATCCCGTGTCAACGTTGCGCGCGCCGTCAACAAGGTAGTTTACCGCCGAAGTGCGCCCGCCATTGATCGAGACATTGACGACCGCCAGCCCGCCGAAGGCGAGCGACCCCGGCGGCGTGGCGACGACGCCGGGCGAGAGTTGCGAGAGTTGCACGAAGTTGCGGCTGATGAGTGGGAGTTGCCGCACCTGCTCGCCCTCGACGAGTCCTGACCGCGTGGGGGTCTCCTGCACGAGGGCCGCCTCGCCGGTGACGGTGACGGTTTCCGCCACGCCGCCCGCCTCTAGTTGCACATCAATGGGACGACGATCATTGACGCTAAGGTTGACGTTCGTCTGCACATATTTTTTGAAGCCGGGCGCTTCAATCGTGACCGTGTATGTTCCGGGCGGCAGGAGCGGCGCGGAGAAAACTCCTTCGTCGGAAGTTTGATATGTGCGCTCGAAGCCGCGCTCCGAGTCGCTGATGGTGATTTGCGCTGCCGCGACCACCGCGCCGTTCGGGTCTGTAATGCTTCCCGTGATCGTGCCGGTCGTCTCCTGCGCGTGAACTACAGGGACAAGAAAACCGAGACAGAAAGCGAGAGCCAACATCGCTCCGCGCAATGAATAATTGAAACTTGTGTTCATGGGGTGTTCCTCTTTAATCAAAATGGAAAACTGAAAACCCGCGCGCTGCGCCGATGCACGAAGCCGCCGCGTCAAGAGTATCGCTGGGCAAAGTTACCTTTGCCCAAATGAAATACATCGCTTGCCGTATGAACGCGCAAGTGAAACTTCGGCTTGCTCGCCATCCGTGTGAGAATTTGAAAGGCAAATTATGTTCCCGCGCCTCTGCATATCATTTGTTTGTCGCCACCTTGTTCCCGCTCGCTTAGTTACGCCTTTTTATACAAAAAGCTGAAGAGCCGATCTTAAATTTCGGATCAAGGTTGCGCGCCTTTCCTGCGACGCTTCGCCTTCTACTGATAAATCAAAGTGCGGGCGCGGGCGCGATTAAACGTATCCATTGATGCGCTCCATAAACGCGCGATCTCTTCCGGCGCGTCGCCGCGCTTCAAGCGTGCGAGCGTGTCGGCATTGGCGAGCAGCCGCAAGTAGTCGTCTGCCCTCCACTCCGCCGGATAAAGTTTTCTCAACGCGGTGGCAATCTCAATTCCCGTCAGCACAGGTTTGAACTGCGCGCGATCGGTAATAATGATGT
>JACDAW010000379.1 GCA_013695245.1 Pyrinomonadaceae bacterium
GGAAGTCTTAGGCGACATCGTGATGATCGTGGCCATCATCACCATTATGCTCTGGATGGATTGGCGTTTAACGCTCGTCACGCTCGTTACTGTGCCAATGCTTTTCGCCGCGACGACATGGTTTCGCAAACACGCGCGGCGCGGCTACGATGCGGTGCGCACGCGCCTTGCGCGCATCAACGCATTCCTGCAAGAGCATCTTTCCGGCGCGCAGACCGTGCAGATTTTCAACCGCGAGCGTAAGTCGCTGCAAAAGTTCCATGAAATCAATGACGACCATCGGCAGGCGAATATCGAGACGATCTTTTACTACTCGGTTTTCTTCCCACTCGTCGATCTGATCGGCGCTATCGGCATTGCTTTGATCGTCTGGTATGGCGGCTATCGCGTGATAGGCGGCACAGCAGGCGCGCCTTCCGCCTTGACGCTCGGCGCGCTTGTCGCCTTCATTCAATATTCGCAAGCCCTTTTTCAACCGATCCGCGACATCTCGGACAAATATAATGTGCTGCAAGCGGCGATGGTCGCGTCGCATCGAATCTTTAAAACGCTTGATCTCCCTATTGCAATCACAACTCCCGCGCATCCTAAACGCGCGGGGCGCGCTGCGGGACAAATTGAATTCGAGAACGTTTGGTTCGCTTACAAAGCGGAAGATTGGGTGCTCAAAGACGTTTCCTTCAAGATTGAACCGGGTCAATCAGTCGCCTTCGTCGGGCACACGGGTTCGGGCAAGACGACGATCACGAATCTTCTCATGCGCTTTTACGATGTACAGCGCGGGCGCGTGCTGTTGGACGGCGTGGACGTGCGCGAATGGGATTTACAATCATTGCGAGAAAACTTCGCGGTCGTTTTGCAAGACGTGTTTCTCTTCTCCGGCACAATTGCAAGCAACATCCGGCTCGGACATGAAGAGATCGCGGATGATCGCATCATGTGGGCAGCCGGTGAAGTTCACGCCGACGAGTTCATCCGGCGTTTGCCGGATGCTTACGAAACAGAAGTGCGCGAACGCGGCGCAGGACTCTCCGTCGGGCAGAAACAACTCGTCAGCTTCGCCCGCGCGCTCGCCTTCGATCCCGCGCTCCTGATTTTAGACGAAGCGACAAGCTCGATTGACACTGAGACGGAACAACTAATCCAACAAGCCATCGAGCGCGTGATGCGCGACCGCACGTCGCTTGTGATCGCGCATCGTTTGTCAACGATTCAACGCGCCGACCGCATCGTCGTCATGCACCACGGCGAAGTGCGCGAGAGCGGTTCGCATCAAGAACTGCTGCAAGAGCGTGGACTTTATTATCGTCTTTACCGCTTGCAATACGCTGAAGGCGAGCGCGCAGAAACGCTCAAAGGAGATTTGCTCGAAGGTGATTTACTCGGCGGGCAGTTGCAATACGGAGATTGATATAGCAGCAAATTCTAAAGACTATTAAGATACAGTTTTTCGTAACAAACTTTTATCTATTAACTCTTCTTTCATTATATATTGGAGTTTCAAAAGAGAATGAAATCTGCGTTGATACTCTGCGCTTTGTTCTTAGCAGTGATAGTCGCCTCCCCAAAGTGCGTCGTAGCAGTTAACAGCTTCGCCGCTTCACAAGAGGCTTTCCCCGCGCCGCCCGCCGACCGCACGCTCATCTACATCGCGGACGACAAGGGCGCGCTTGTTCCGTTGCCCTTTGAGCAGGGCACGACGCCTTTGCGTGCAGACACAGAAGCTCGAAGCAATCGGAGAAGCTTCGTCGAATTAAAGGGCGCGCGAGCTGCAACCATCATTAGCAACAATTCGCCGCGGTTCTATTTATTCGTGCCGGATGTGACCAACCCGCATCCGCCGTACCTCGTGCGCCTGACGGAAACGCGCGGCGCGCGGCGCGTGACGGCGCTCGCGCAGAAGGGCTTGCGCGGCTTCGCCATTGCTTCGGAAGAAATCGTTTACCCGCGCTATCGTGTGCTTAAGCGTGAAGGCGGAATGCTCTTCATGGAAATTCGCGCGCGCGATTTATTGACGGATGGAGAATACGCTTTCATCGGCAGCGATCTACTGCGCACCGCCACCTTTCGTGTTGTTTCAACTACGAACTAACAAACACACGACGATGAAAGAAGCGAGGCGCTACTCAGTTGAATTGCGCCTCGCTTCTTTTTGTTTTCTCTTATTTCAACACTGAGCCGATTAACAGGTTTCCTAAGCGCGCGTCTTCATCGGCACAAGGCTATCGAGCGAGCGGTAAATCTCCAAGTAGATTTGTGTTTCGCGTGGGATGAATGTGCGCCACGCCGCGCCGCCGCGACGGATGTAGCCGCCGAGTTTGGCCGGGTTGGAATTATATCCCGCGGAGAGCAGTTCTGCTGGCGTAGCGAGTTTCGCGTCGAGTGCATAAGTCACGTCGGGGTTGACCAGAAGGTCGTTCCAAGTATCTTGCATGTAGAGCAACATCGCTTCGAGAGCGTTGCCGTGGTTGCGCATTCCAGCGACAAAATCCGGGTTGAGTCCAGCGCCCGGATGACGGCGACGCACCATCTGGTAAGTCGGAGCAATCATCTGCACCATGCCGCCCGCGCCTGCGCTGCTGACGGAGTAACGGTAGGTGTCGAGTTTGTTTAAGGCGTAAAGCGAGAAAACCTCTTCGTAGATCGCAAGGCGATTCTCGCGGCGGAAGCGGTCGTGATCAACGTGCTCGACGATGCACAGGCGCTCGGCCACATCCATTAGTTGCGGCGAAATCACAACTCCCTTGTCGCGCAAACGCTTTGCCGCCAGATCGAGCATCGTGCGCACGTAAGTTTGCCCGGAGCGCACGAGTTCGGGTGACACCAGCGCGGGATGCACCGACGTGTAATACGCCATCTCACTGAAGCGGCCGAATTTCTCAATCGGATATTCGACGACGAGCGGGATGAATTGACGCCCTGTTGCGTCGTTGATCGTCACAGCCGTGTTAACGTAATTCGCGCGCACGATACGCAGGCGCACGCGTGTGCCGAGCGAGGTCGTTAGTGTGGCGTCCGTGCCGAGCCGCAGGAAAATCTCTTTCGGCAAAGTCACAGTATGAATCAGAGACGATTCGGTGTCGAAAGCCGCGAGCCTGACGCTGTAGGCAGCGGGCGAGATCATTGCAGTTTGTAAGGGGCGTGATCTCATTAAGCGCAAAGCTTCTTCGGTGCGCGCCTCGATCTTGGTCGGCGGTAAAGGGTGCGCAACGGGATTCGGCAATGCGGCAATCGGCGGCAGAAACGGCACGACGATGGGCGATTCGGCAACCGGCGGCGGGTACGCGCCCGTCTGAGTCGCGGGCGACACAACCATCGGCGTCGGACTTGGAGCAATAATTGTCGGACGGGGTGCTGCTGCTGGCGTCGGAGTTGCAATCGGCGCACCGACAACGCGCGGACGGACGAGCGGCGGTGCAGGTGAAGCGATGGGAGATTGCGCGCGACTAGAGACGGCGATTAAAAGAACCACAACGGACGTTAATAAAATCGCTTCAAGTTTTTTCATCATTAACTTCGACTCCGAAGGGAAGGCTCGCCGCTCAAGGGGCGAAAGGGCAATACTAAGATTCGCTTGCTCGCCGCATGGTTGTCAACCGAATTTTAGCTTGCCCGAAAGCTACTCAACAAAAAAAGTGCGCCGCGAGAATTCGCAAGCGCACTTAAGCTGGTTCTAAACCGTTTGGGTTTAATCAACGGCGAAGCTAACGTTGACGACCGCCGTAATGTCTTTCTCAAACGATGATGTATCGTTCATCCCGGAATCGGAAACATCGTTTGCATCCGCAGCCGTGATCTGCATTACGCCCATGCGCGCCGAGCGCACGGTGCCGACGGTGCTCCCGGTACTTGAAGCGATCTGCGTGGCGCGCGCCTTCGCGTCTTTCGCCGCCTCCGCCAGCATCTCGATTTTGAGATCGCCTAATTTCGTGTAGAGATACTGCGGCGCACTGGATTCAAGCAGAATGCCTTGGTCAATGAGTTCTGTAACTTCGCGCGAGATGCGCGTGATCTTTTCCACATCGGTCGAGCGCACTTCAATCGTCTGGCTCATCGTGTAGCCCGTCACCGCGCCCGTCTCCTGCCCGTTCTCGTCTCTTGAACGCTGCGTCGTCGTCGTCACAGATGAAACAACGATCTGATCAGCAGGCACGCCCTTCGAGATCAAGTATTGGCGCACGCGCGGCACGCGATCCTTAAGCGCCGTATAAGCGCCCGAAAGTTCCGGCGCGCTATAAGTCACGGTCGCGTTCCAGACAACCAAGTCGGATTTGATGCGCTTGCGTGCCGAACCCGTGACGGTGATCGTCTGTTCATTTGTTTGTTTGTGCGTGTAAGCCCACGCGCCGACGATTGACGCGAGCACAATCGCCACCGCCAACGCAAACCCCGCGTTAAAAATTCCATTTCTTCCTTCGCTCATAATTGGCACCTCCCAATGCCGTTATTTAAGACGCGATAACGACGTTTGATTTGCGTAAAATGTTGGTTATCTTAATTAAGACTCATGTAGGCGTCCCGCAGTCGCGCCGAAGGCGGATTCGGTGACGTTGTTTTGCGCGGTATGTTTATGCGCGATGCGAAAGCGCGCCGCGACTACTTCGCCGACGCTGAAGCCTGCGTTCGTGTCCAACACAAATAGCTCGTCCGCGATGGCTTTGTGAGAGGCGCGGTCGAAGGCGTGGCGAAGTTCGGCCGCCATGCCTTCCGCTCCTTCAACGAGAATCACTTCCGCTTCGTCTCCCGCCCCTTGCCGTCGTCTAGCAAATTCGCGCAGGCGCGCGCGCGCTTCATCGCCGATCTTCCCCGTCGAGACGATAACGAGGTGCTTCGCTTCCGTCTCGATCACCCGGTCGAGAGCTTGGCGTGCGTGCGCCGTCGTCCATTCGCCGTCTTTCAACATAATAAGAAACGACTCGCCGCAAACTTCAACCATCGCTTCGCGCACACCGTTCGTCGCTCTTTCCCTTACGGCGAAGTCTTCCGCCCTGACGCCGAGTTCATCGAGCGTCGAGCGCAGACTGTTGATCAGCCATGAATTTTCTTCAAGCAGCGTGCGCGCCAAATCGGTCGGCTTAATCAGTTCTTCAATCTTTTCGTCCGCCACATTCGCCCCACACTCGCTGCACGTCGCGTCGCTTGCCGTCAACACGGCGAGCGCATCGCGCGTCGGCAAACGAAACAGCGAACGCCCTTCGCGGCGGCAACTCACCAGAACTTCTTGGCGTAACAACTGCGCGCCGGACAAACGACGAATCAAAGTTTCGGTCGCCGCTTCATCAGCTCCGCCCGTCAATAATTCACCCGCGCGGTTCTCAGATTGCGCTTCTACAAGCCGGTGCAAGAGTCGCCGCGCCTCCGGCTCTTGCAGCAACTCCAATCCGCGCTCTGATTCGACCGAGGTGGCGGTTGATTGCATCGTCGCCGCAGCAGAATCCGCTTGCATGTGCGCGATGAAGCGCGTGAAAAATTGCGACGTGCGCGCCTCCTCTTGCCATTCGGTTTCGTCTCTCCGCCCGCTTTGACTTGTCGCCGCGTCAAACGCGTCGCGCACGTTGCGGCAAAATTCTTCGAGCGTTTCATGCGAACTCGCGGCGTCTCCTTCATAAATGATTCCGGCGCGCGCCACACCCGCTTCCACTTCGCCGAAGAGAAGAAACAGCACCGCGTCTTGAAGGCAAAACAGGTCGCCGCATGTGTAAGCCGTATCGCCTTGCCGCTCGGTTGCTGCCGCCAGCAATTGTTCTATCCCGCCGGCGTTTTCCTCCGCGCCCGCCAAAGCGATAGCGAAAGCCTGACGCCGCATCGAACGGATCACCGGCATAAATCCCCGCTCCTCAAGCTTCGTTAAAACCTGAAGGCGCGCCGCCGCGCTTGTATTCTGCTTCGTAATCTTGCCTGCAATAAACAGCATGAATTCTTTGCTCCAAATTTTTGCCGCATCCTATCACGCCGCAAGCGCTTCCTGCTACGGCTGCTGACTATTACACAGTCAAAATGACGGATCGTGTTCCGTCGCGGAACAACTGTACTCTCACGCTCCACAAGCGAAAAACTTCAATCCGAGATTTACGCTCCCTTTCCGTCCACTTCTCACAATCCTCTTGTGACCCGCCACGAAACAGTCACATTGCCTCTTGGCCTAGCCGTAACTGTTCTGTAAGATGATTTTGTTGTTGCAATATGGCAACGCTCACCCCCGACAATATGGTGCTGTTCCCCCAGAACAACGCAACACCCTGAAAATAATTAGTAAGGAGCAGAGTTCCCCGAAAGATGAGTAACAGAATATTTCCTCGTGTGTTTGCCCTCAGTCTTGTTTTGGGTTTATTCACCTCAATCGCAACAGCTCAAGAGTCAAACTTAAGGCTCCCCCAACTCTCCGCCGTCACCAACGATTCAAACGGGGCTTCGCGCCTTGAAAATGACGCCATAATTATTTCGCTTGCCGAACCTGTCGGACGCGAAGTGTCTTCGCCCCTGACTTCTGCTCCTGCGGTTTCTTCTACCACCGCTCGCTTTAATCAGATGTTGATCGCCGCGATTGACCAGCGTCTTGGCTCGCCCTACGTGTGGGGCGCGACGGGGCCGCGTGTTTTTGATTGCTCCGGCTTCGTGTGGAGCGCGTTTGGTTCAGCCGGAATCCGTTTTGACCGCACCAGCGCACGCACGCTCTGGACGCAATTTGCTCCGGCGCGGGACGATGAGAAGTATCGCTTGGGCACGCTTGTCTTTTTCAATGGATTGACTCATGTCGGTATCGTCGCCGACGAGCACGGTTTCTATCACGCCTCGTCGAGCAAAGGCGTCACCTATTCCACCTTCAAAGGCTACTGGGCCGGACGCATTGACGGCTTCCGCCGCATCCCGCTTCCCGCCGAACAAATCGCCGAGTAAGCGAAACATTTACGAACAAAAAGATGAGCTGGTGTGCCTCAACAGGGTGAACACCAGCTCATCTTTTTTGTAATAGAGGTAAACTCTCAGCGATTGTTTGCAACCGGAACAAAGCCCGCGCGGTGCTCTTCTTCGCGCGCTTCCCACACAACCGCGATTTTATCAACCGCGACGTAGCACGATTCGCCGTCGTCATCTTTTAAATACAGCACGTCGTTTTCAACCTTGATGATCTTTCCGCGCAAGCGCGCCGCACCACCACACCAAACGTCCACCCGCCGATTTTTCATCTCCAACAACAACTCTCTCATTTCGCCTCACACCCCGATTAAGATTATAAACAATACACTATGGAACCAAGAAATCTTCCCCACTTCATCCTTTCGCCTTCCGCCTTCCGCCTTTACCTTCTTCCCACTTCCAAACTTTCTCGCCCTTGTCATCGCGTTGCACATCCTTCTTCGCTTGACGAAAAGTGATCTGAAAGAGCGGAAGCACATTTTCGTCATCCTGTTGCTGGCGCTCGAACCGCAGCACGTCATAATAAGAGCAACGCGAACGCGCCGGGTATTCGCGGCAGATGGCGGGGCGCGCATGATAAATCGTGCAGCCGCGCTTTTCGCGGTCGAGGAACATGCAGGCATCGGCGTCGAAAAGCTCGTCGTGTGTGCGGCGCAGGACGCGCTCGCCGGAGTGCATTTTTGTGTAACGTTTGATCGCGGATTCTACGGTCACGCCGAAATGCTTGGCGAGGCGACTGATGTCGCGCTTCGTTACTTGCACGCGCTCATAAATAGAGCAGCAGAAGGCGGGACACTTCGTGCAATCGAAATGGATGCGCGGCTTGTCGTCCGTGATCGTTTTAGTCATCGCTTTCCCTTCTATGCCGTTGACGTTCCGCGCTCACCGTCTTTTTGACTTCCTATATTCCGCCATCAACAATTCCATAAACTCTCCGCGCCGCTCATAGAGACGTTTCGGCTCACGCGGCGCGTGGCGCGCAAGCGCGTAAGCTGTGATGATAGGCAGCGCGATCGTCGAATCAACATAACACACAACCGCGTCCGGCAGACGATCAGGATCGACCTTGCCCCACGAGACCGCTTCGCCCGGCGTCGCGCCGGAATTGTGAACGACGATCCCGTTTGCGACGAAGTTGTACGTGTTTTTAACTTTCATGTCATAGACGGGAACAACGATCCTTGTCGGCTCGACGGAAATGACTTTGTGGTTGTCAACGTAACGCTCTTTTATTTCTTCGCGTGTGATGCCGTACATTTTCAAACGTCGATCAAGAGTTCGCCAATCAATTTGCAATTTCTCGCAGGTTGCGCCGATCTTTCCATTTGTTTCAATCAAAGCGCGTCTCACGGACTCTTCATCAATCTGAAGTTTGAAACGCGGACTGCTTTCGAGTTGGAATCGGACGTTCCACTCTTCGCATTCTCGTTCGGAAAGATTTTGAAAACGCTCCGACGTTTGTTGACGGAAAACCTCACGACGGCGTTCCTGTTCGTCTTTCGGAAGTTGTGAAAACCACTCACGCGCTCTCCGGCGGCGGTATTCTCTGACTTCGTTCGATTGATTGAGAATTCCCCCTCGTTTGATTTCTCTGTATACCGCAAGCTGTTCTTCCGAAAGATTGTCCCAAAACTTGCGCGACAAAATTTGAGCCTTTTCTTTTGTCATTCGTTGGCGATTGAGTTCTGCGAATCTCGCCCGCTCTTCCGCAGTCTTCTTTTGCCATTCGATTTTTCGGTGATTTGGAGCGTGCGCGCGGTAATGTTCGGCAATTAAATTGTCGAAATTATTGTTCAAGTGATTATGGTCAACGTGATGCGCAACTTCCTCCTTTTCTAACTCTCTGCCTAAAGCGAATTCGAGCAAGTAACGATGCTCCGCAACCGTTTTTCCCGTTCCCAAACCGATTTGACGATAGCCGTGCGTCGAGTAAGAAGTGTTAAAGGCTTTGAGGCTTTCACCTTTTTTCAAAGCTTTCAAAGGCTTGTAAGAACCATTGAACAGCATTATTAAATGTTCGGGCGTCGCTAGAATTTCGTCTTCAAGCCATTTGTCTTTGCGTTGTCCGCCATACCAACCGAAGCGCAAACGCCAAACCTCTTTCTCGCCCGTGCGCCAAACTTTTTCCACCTCTGAAAGACTGATCTTCTTTTGTTCATGGTCGAACGAGTAAACATAGAAGCCAGACTTACCGACTAAATCTTCAATCGGAACACCTTCGGGATACTTGCTTAAATCTCTCGGCGTATCAATACATGTGCCTTCCGCCACGCACAAACCGCCCGTGTCGGGCCGCGCGTCCGTGATTTGCAAAAAGTAATCGTGCCCGCGCTCGTCAATGCCTAATACTTCCTGAATCTGTGGCTCCGTTTGCAGTATAAAATTCTTCGGGCTGCCGCCACCCAAGATAAAGACGGCTGACTTGCCGCCATGCTTTTTACCTTTATCACCTTTACCATGAATTGCGCCGCGCTTGCCCGCTAAAACAATCGCGGCCGTTTCGTTAACGTCTAAAGACGGATCGAAAGCGAGACGGTTTCCCTGCAAAGCTTTCGCGGCGACGTTCATCCCGATTGAAGAATCGCCCGGCGAGGAAGTATAGACGGGCACCGCGTATTCATAACAGGCGGCGAGTAAGGACTTGTTTTCAAGCCCCAGCTTGCGTTCGCGCTCACGAACATATTTGCCGCAGAGGTAGTGAAACTCCGCCGTTGACATCGAACGCTGAAACTCTTCGCCTTCGATGATGCGACGAAAGAAAGCGTCCGTATCCAAGAGCACCGAGTAATCAAAGAAGATATCATAGATGCGCACCACCTCTTCTTCGCGTAGCGTGATGTCAGATGTGGTGGCGTTGCCTTGATGTAATTTAAGCCCGATGCCGAAATGCGTGTCGTGATAAAGGTTCGCTCCCGTCGAGATGATCCAGTCAATAAATCCGGCTTGCACGAGCGGGATGAGAGCCGAGATGCCAAGACCTGCGGGAGTCAGAGCGCCGGTGATCGAAAGCCCGATTGTCGTGTCAGGCTCAAGCATCTTCCGCGTGAAAAGCTGGCACGCTTCGCGCAGGCGGGCGGCATTGTAGGCGACAAACGTTTCGTCAACAAGGTCAGCGAGTTTGGTGTCGGATGTAAGCGGTTGCGGGTCAATAAGTCGTCCGCTTAGATGGCGACTTTTTTTCTTTGCCATGAAAGCCAAGCGGCGCGGCGCTGTTCATTCTCATGAAAGCGTGCAGTTGCGCCGCGTTTCATCCTTTTCCTGAAATCAAAAATTCAAAGCGTTGGATAATAACTCGAAAACATATCGGAGTCAGCCACGTGAATGACAGAAGTTTGCAATTTGGCCAAATTTTATGAAGCCTGTTTTGAAGACTTGCCTTCGGTTTGCGCGACTTCTTCGGCGACGCGCCGCAAGCGTAAGCGGTTAATACGCCGCTCGTCCGAGTCAAGCACTTCTACTTCAAGCCCGCGAAAGCTGAGTTGTGTTCCGACTCTCGGCACGCACCCAAGTTCGTTTATCACAAGTCCGGCGACGGTCGTAAAATCATCGTCTTCGATTTCGAGATCAAACACGCGCTCGATCTTTCCGATCTCGGTTGACCCAAGCACCTCGTAAAATCCGTTCGTGCTTTCGACGATCTCAATTAGCTCGTTTGTCTCCGTGTCCTCATCTTCAATCTCGCCGACGATCTCTTCGAGAATATCCTCGACGGAAACGAGACCGGCAACTCCGCCATACTCATCAATGACCATTGCGAGATGCACATGAGCTTTCTGCATCTCTTCGAGCAGATCGGACACTTCTTTCGTTTCAGGCACAAAGAAGGCCGGGCGCAACAACGGCTTAATGCTTGCATCCTCGCTACCCTCAGGCCAGCAAGCGAGCAGATCGCGCACGTAGATGATGCCCTCAACATTATCAATCTGATCGCGATAGACGGGCAGGCGCGAGTATTTAGAGTCTATGATCACGTCTCTCGCCTCGCGCACCGTGGCCGCAATAGGAAGCGCCACGATCTCGGTTCTGGGCGTCATCACTTCACTCACGCGCGTGTCGCCAAATTCGATGATCGAGTGGATCAGATCGCCTTCTTCTTCCTCTAAAATTCCTTCTTCCTCACCGACATCAATCAAAGCTTGAAGATTGTCAACGTTTGTTTCTTCCGCGACTTCGATGCTTGTCGTTTCGGTTAGCGGCTGCTGCTGGCGTTCACGCCGCAACGCTTCGGGCGAACTGCGGCCGAAGGGCAAACCGATCAACGATAAAACGCTGTAGAGCGGTCTTAAAATTGGCAGTAGAGCGAGCAGCACCCGTTCAGGATTGCGCACCGCTATAAGGCGCGGGATGAGTTGCCGGAAAGTGATGGCGACGAGCGTGCCGACGAAAAAAGCGATTAAGATAAAATGTGAATCGGCGAACCAACGCCACGCGAGCGAGGCGATGAGCACCGAGACAGCGACGATGATCGTCTGCATCGTCGCCGAGAGCACGAAGCGAAAGCGGGAGCGATCTTCAAGAATCCGCCTGAGAAACGTCGCGCCGCGCGTTTGCAACTCTCCCGAATCAGCGCCCAAGCGACGCAAGCCAACATCGCTCAACTGCCCGAACGCGACATCAACGGTCGCCAGAAAAGCAAGCAGCAAAAGCAACAGACATGTGATTCCTATTTCGATTTCCATAAAAGTCGTGAGGATTATATGCGAAGTCGGCGACGAAGGCGGAGTTCCGTGTGATTCATTTGACCGTTATCTGTTTCGTGGTCGTAACCGCAGAGATGCAAAAGTCCGTGTAAAATCAGTTGCGCGATCTCGCGCTCGAAGGAGAGAGCATTTTCGATTGACTGCCGTTCAGCTTGCGGAATCGAGATCACAACGTCGCCCAAATTCGCTTCTGCCTTGCGCTCAAAAACTGTCTGCTCGGATGGAAACGAAAGCACATCGGTAACGCTCGCGCGTCCGCGATATTCTTTGTTAAGGCTTCGTATTCTTCGATCTCCAACAAACACAATCGTCGCCGACGCATTCCCGGCTTCTTCCGACTTGATCGCGCGCAAAGCCTTTTCCGCAAACTCACGCCAAGTTTTCAGTTCTGCCGCGCTCAATTGCCGACCACGTTGATGATTGACAATCTCAATCATAATAACAAATGACAGGCGATGGGCAGAAACTTAAAGCCTTCTTGCCCATCGCCTGTCACTAAATTAAAACTCGCTTTTCTTCGTGTGCTCTTCGTAAGCTTTAATGATCATTTGCACGAGACGATGACGCACCACATCCTTGTCGGTGAAGCGAACAAATTCGATGCCCTCCACATCCGCCAGCACGCGCTGGGCTTCGATGAGTCCACTGCGCTTGCCCGTCGGCAGATCGATCTGCGTCACGTCGCCGGTAACAACCGCCTTCGAGCCGAAGCCGATGCGCGTCAGAAACATCTTCATCTGCTCGCTTGTCGTGTTCTGCGCTTCATCGAGAATCACAAACGCATCCGCAAGGGTTCTTCCGCGCATGAAGGCCAACGGCGCGATCTCGATGACGCGCTTTTCTAAAAGCTTCGTCACGCGCTCCGCATCAATGAGATCAAAAAGCGCGTCGTAGAGCGGGCGCAAGTAAGGATCAACCTTCTCCTGCAAATCACCCGGCAGAAAACCGAGACGCTCACCCGCTTCAACGGCCGGGCGCGCAAGGATGATGCGGCTCACTTGCTTCTGCATCAAGGCTTGCACGGCCATCGCAACTGCCAAATATGTCTTACCCGTGCCAGCGACTCCGACGCCGAAAACAATATCCCTGTTCTGAAT
>JACDAW010000384.1 GCA_013695245.1 Pyrinomonadaceae bacterium
AAGAAGGTTTACGGCTTGGACGTATTGAGTGGGGCCGACATCGCCAATGGTGTCGGGCGGACTGACGCGAAAACCGAGAACCGCGGCGTTGTCGTCGCTGCTAAGCCCTTCAAAGTTCGGTGCTGAAGGCGTGACAACAGCGTTCGGCCCTTGCGCCGGAGCTTGGATCGAAGAACTTAGAGCTTCCGGTGAGTTCGTCTCTCCGCTGAGCGGCGGAGTTGTCACCTCTTGCGGACGTTCCGCATTCTGCTCGGCGCGCCCCTGTCTGAAACTAACCGCCGGATCGGTAATATCTCCCAAGTCATTGACGGCCGGGCTGACGCCAAAATTGATCGCTTGTTGTGTTACAGGCTCATTTTGTGCGTCCGGTGGCGGAGTTGATCCTTCGTCCTGCGCATGTGCAACGGGGCGTTGGAATGATGCAAATATCAAACAGCCAACAGCCAGCAAAGCTAAACTGAGAGCGAGTAACCGAAGACGCTTGTTCATTTAAATTGCCTCCTCAAGCTTGAACGTTGAAGGGAAGAAGAGCGGGCACGAGACGACGCTAGAATTTAGGGCGAGCGTCTCGGACGTGCATTTCCTCGAATGTCACACCGTGAGCTGAGTGACTACACAGCCACCCTTTTATAGACACAGATACAAGAGAATGCTCGACCGCCTACACGTCTTTCGTGATGTGCGCTTAAACGTGAATGGCGCGAGGCGTGCGTATAGCACGCGGAATCTTTTAACAATATCGAGGTGGTTCAGACGATCCGGTAACGGAGAGAAGTTACAACGCGGATGACCCAGCTCGTTGCCGAAAACCACATATTATTCTCGGCGCACTAAAAATTACTGTGAGCGCAAAACGCCACACGATGTTTGCCAACTGCAATTTGGCGATAAAAATTTCCCGCACCCGACGTTTCGAGACTTTTACCCGGCGCGCAGGTTTGCGCGTGTCGAATAATTTAAGAACGAAATCGGATGAGAGAGACGCGGCTCCGGTTTGAGACAATCCCGCGCCGCGTCAAAGCAAAACGATTGTTGAAACCCGCGTATATTAAGACTCGCACGGGGGCAGAGTCAAGGTTTTTGTTAAACACTCGCCCGGCGGCGTGCCGCCGATGAGCAACTTCTGTCCGAGCCTTTGAGCTAACGAATCGTATCATACAGCTTTCTGCTCCCACCGCGCATCGTACAATCCGCCCATTTTATATGGCACAATTGTGCAATACGCCGCTTTATCGAAGAGGGAAAATTATTCCTCTTAACTTGGCAAATTTGAATGTTTTTATGAGGTAAGGGAATTCGTCGGCAAGAAGCGCTCAGGGGAATATCAATGCGGCTTTCTTGTTCACTGAGATTTAGTTTATAATCGCGTTATCATTATGCAATAGCGCTCTGCGTCTGTTAGTAAGAACGTAGCGCGCATAAAACCTCGCAGGAGCAAATGGGATGAAAAATAGAATCGCCAGTGCGCTGACTCTCGCCGTGCTTATGACGGCAAATCTTCTTAACACGCCTTTCGTTGTTTACGCCGGAAACAAAACACCTCAGCCGTTCGCGCAGAGCACGAACGCTGGCAATCTCGAACTACCCCCCTTCGCCGCGCGCCTGCTCGACGAACTCGCAAGCAACCTCAACCTGACCGATGCGCAGAAAGCCGAGATCAAGCGGATCATCATCGCCGAGCGTCCGGCGTTCGAGCCGCTTGTCGCAACGCTTCTCGCCCAAGCGGAAGAGTTGCGCGCGGCAACGCGCAGCGGGCAGTTTAATGAAGCGCAGGTGCGCGCTATCGTCGCGCGGCAATCAACTGTGATCGCCGATCTCTATGTCGTCTATCAACGTCTGCTGTCAAAAATCTACAACGTGCTCACGCCGGAGCAAGTGGCGAGACTGCGGGAACTGCGCGAACAATCTTCCGCGCGTGGCGGCGAAGGAGTGGCGTCCGTCCCCTCAAGTTCGACCGTGAATATTTCCCCCGAAAGTATTCTCGACCGCATTGCAACGGAATTGAATTTAACTTCAATACAGAAGTTGCGTATCATGTTGATTCTCGCGGCGGAGTATCCGAGGATTGAATCTACGCTTCGTTCGCTCACTGAAAATCAGCAGCAACAATTCCAAAGCTTTTTACAGAATCCGCGTTTCGATGAAGCGCAGGCGCGCGCGTTTGCAACCGTTCAGGCGCAACTCATCGGCGAGTTGCTCGTAGCGAAAGAGCGCATCCAAAAATCGCTCTATGACGTGCTGACGACGGAGCAACGCGCGAAGCTCGAAGCGTTGCTCGACGAACTTCAGTTGCGATTAAAGATGGTCGCTACGTTTCCCGTTATTGACGACGCGCGGGGATTCGTTCGCCAGCAGTATGTTGATTTCCTTAACCGCGAACCCGACACCGCAGGCTTCAATTTTTGGACGAAGCAGATCACGGACTGCAACGGCGACCTTACTTGCGTTGACCGGATGCGCGTTAACACGTCGGCTGCGTTCTTCCTCTCCATCGAGTTTCAGGGCACGGGTTTCCTCGTCCATCGTTTTTATAAAGCGACGCGAGGAACTGCGCCGCGCTACGATGAATTTCAAATTGACTCGCGCTCGATCAGTCGCGGCGTCGTCGTCAATCAGCAGGGCTGGGAGCAGTTGTTAGAGAATAACAAGGCGGCGTTCGCCGAAGCGTGGGTGACGCGCCCGGCGTTTAAAGCCGTGTATGATGCAAAGACGAACAGCGAATACGTTGACGCGCTCATTGCCAACACGGGCGTCACGTTTAGCGCAAGCGACCGCGCCAAACTGATTGATAATCTCACTGCCGCAAGGGAAACGCGCGCGAGCGTCTTGCGTAAGATCGCGGAGTCGGAACAGTTTACGCAACGCGAATTCAATCCGGCGTTCGTCCTGATGCAGTATTTTGGTTACCTTAGAAGAAATCCAGATGATGCGCCGGATGGCGACATGCGTGGCTTCAACTTCTGGCTCAAAGAACTTAACGGCGAAGGCAGCGGCACGCGCAACAACTACCCAAACATGGTGCGCGCCTTCGTCATCTCCGGCGAGTACAGAGGTCGCTTCGGAGCTAACTAAGCTAAGCTGCTTGTTAAGACTCTTAACTGAAAAGCGATGCCGCAGCAATTTGCAACGGCATCGCTTTTTCGAGTTTGATTTGTGAGTTTCCCTTTGCGCCTGAGTCATAGGTTTAAAGTTTAACTGTGACCCACAGCGGCCAGTGATCGGAGAAGTTAACGCTGTTCACGATTCCGCTGCCCCGCGTTTCTTTAAATCCGCGCAGCCATATCCAATCGAGCTTTAATTCAAGAACGAAAGTTTTCCACGTTGGACGATCTTCGGGGAAGGGAGTTGTAAATCCGGCGTCGGTAAAGAGGCGGGTCGTCGCGCTAATAGTTTTCGGTTCAATCGTGTTTAAGTCGCCGAGCACGACAACGTGCTTTACGTCTTGGCGCGAAGCCAGAGATTGAAGCACGCGGCGTTGTTGTTCAAGCTTTTGCTCGACGGTAATGCGCGTTTCGGCGTGAACCGTATAGACGCGAATCTTTGTGTTGTTGATCAATAGACTCGCACCGAGAGCAACCCGCCGCCGTCCGCCGGGCCCTGCTACGGGCAACACGATCCTTTCTACATCAGTCAAAGGATAAGCGCTAAAGAGTGCCACGCCCGTTTCATCTTCCACTTGCTCATCTCTCGTGCGCGGCGGCGCAGCCCACGCATAATTCATCCCCAACCCTTCGGCGATCACGCGCGCCGTGTTCTCGCCGCCCGAACGCTTTCTGTCGCGGTCAACTTCCTGCAAGCCGATGATGCTCGCCCCGCCGAGTTCAGGGCTTGTGCGCAGCATTTGGATTAACTCGCGCAGTTCGTCGCCACCGCGATAACGTATGTTGTAACTGATGATCTTGATTTCAACGGGCGCGGTCGTTGAACGCCTTTTCGAGTAGTTGCCTGTTTCCAGCAAGCTGCCGTCCGCTTCCTTCCTCGTCATCTGCGCTCTGCGCTCCGCGCTTAACGGTGAAGCGCCAGAGATTTGCAAAACTAGAATTGAAAGCAGCAAGCAACGCGAGAGTTGAGAAGCGGTGAAGCGAAGTTTGTGAGTAACTCCGTGAAAGCAGGCGACGATGATCGAAGAAGAAGTCATACAGCGTTTGTCGCAGAATCATTTTATGCTTCGCAAGCGACTTACTAATTCACTATCAACTTGAAGCGAAGGGAGCATCGCCAGCGAGGAAGCGCGCGGCGCGCGGCAGCAATCGGTAATGACATTCATCGGCTTCGAGCACCTCGCCGTCGGTGTTAACTTTAATTGCACGACTGAAACGAAGCGTGAGTTCCCGTGTGCGAAAGTAAATGACGCGCTCGTCTTCGATGTGATCGCCGGAAGGCACGGTTGTCAGCAAGCTTAAAAATTCAAGCGTCGGCATTCGTTTGACGATGCACACGTCAAACACGCCGTCGTTAATAACCGCGTGCGGCGCGATCAGCCTGCCGCCGCCGACCATGCGTGAGTTGCAGACGGCAAACATCTGTATGTCAAGGGTCTGCGCAACGTCCTCTGCGGTCTTCAGTTGCGCGCGCACAGGTTCGTAATCCAACAGGACTTGCGCGCCGCCGATCAGGTAAGCGAGTTTTCCGGCGACGGTTTTCAGTTGCGGATTGACGGCGTCAGAAACTTCGGCGATGAAGCCGCCCGCTGAAACGTTGATAAAATAAGAATCGTTAAGCGCGCCGACATCAACTTGTATTGTCCGTCCGGCAAGAAGAATATCGAGTGCGGAGTTTACGTCTTCGGGAAGTCCGAGCGCATCGGCGAAATCATTGCCCGTGCCGAGCGGGACAAGTCCGAAAGCGATTTGCTCTAATCCGTTTGGAACTCTGGCAACGCCGTTGATGACTTCGTTAAGCGTGCCGTCGCCGCCCGCGATGAAAAGTGTATCGTAACCGTCGCGCACGGAAGATTCGGCGAGCCGGAGCGCATCGCCCGCCGCGACCGTCATCGCAATATCCAAATCGCCCACGCGGTCGCGTAAGCGTTCGTTGATTGTTTGCAGATAATCCGGCGCAGCATCAGTGCCGGACACGGGATTCACGATCAAGCGAGATTTCATAAGGTTTTCTAGCGCTGGTAAATATTTATTGAAGAAGTGTTATGAATGAAGAAATGCGCCCGCATCAAGCAAAATCAATTTGCCATCGGTTTCAAGCCAATAGGCGGAAGCGGAACGGTGGCGCCTGAACCTAAAAGACGATCTTCATATCGCCACTCGTGGATACGTTTGCCGGTGTCGGTTATAGTAACCTGCATTCTTTGTCGGCTGCTTCTTAAAGACGCGCCGCGAAATAATGAGATGGGGAGGCAAGTGAGTTTAAACCATCGCTTGCTGTTCGTCGAACAGTTCGTAGCGCACGCTGTTTTTGCCGTCGTTCTTCGCTGCGTACATTAACTTGTCGGCCATTTTCGTCAAATCTTCAACGGCGCATGGCGGCTTAAGGCATGTGATGACGCCGATACTAAACGTCACGTCCCAACGTCGTTCCTGCGCGATGCGCGCGAGCATATCCTTAATTTTACTGACGACAACTTGCGATTGCTCGTGCCCGGTTTCCGGCAACAGAATCGCAAAATCGTCTCCGCCGAGTCGCGCCACGCGGTCAACCGATCTGATTGATTTTTTTATCGCTTCAGCCATCGTAAACAGAAGTTGATCGCCCGCGTCGTGACCGAGGCGGTCATTGACCGTTTTGAAATTATCAATGTCAATATAGGCGACGGTGAGCGGGTGATTGTAGCGGTGCGCGCGGTCTAGTTCCATCTCCGTCAGTTCGTAGAAAAATCTTCGGTTCGCCACTCTGGTCAGGTGATCTGTGCGCGCAAGCTGTTTCTCCGCCTCGAAAGCTTGCTTCAAGAGCGTCAACAAATAAGTAAAAAGCAGCAGCACGTTTAATCTGATAAACGCATTCCAGTAAGGCGCGCCGGGCATCGCAATGGCGGGCACAGCGAGCGGGAGCCATATTGACAGCAATTGACCCGACGGAGCACGTCGCACCCGCCAATATGCCAAACCGTTTGCCCGCATACCAGACGACAAAGAAAATCGGAATTAAATAAAAGATGAGAACTGAAACATTACGTCCCGTCAGGTAATCAATGAGGGAGACGACTGCGATCAGTGAAAAGCCGAGCGTTAAATAGAATGCTTTCGAGCGACCTTCTGACGGCTCAATGAGATTCATGAGGAGTTCCCTTGGCCTTGAGCGCTATTTAATTTTCTATTACAAGTAAAACATACCTCTCAACAAAAATTTCGCTCGTAAGCCTACAGCCCTCGCAATCATTCGTCAACGATAATTTCATCGGCGTTGGCTTGAGCAACCGTCGCTATGCTACGCTATCACTTCAGATCGCATTCACGAAGAGAACAATGAGCCAACCGAATTTTGAACTTGACGCCCTCGCCGTTTTCTCGCACCCCGACGATGCGGAACTCACCGCCGCCGGAACGCTTCTCAAACTAAAATCACTCGGCTATCGCACAGGCGTGCTTGATACGACGCGCGGAGAGATGGGAACACGCGGCACGCCCGAAGGCCGCGCGGAAGAAGCACACGAGGCGGGGCGCGTGATGAATTTAGATTTGCGATTAAACTTGGAACTGCCGGACGGTCATGTGCAGGTGACTGACGAAGCGCGCCGGAGGATGGTGCGCGTGCTTCGCATCCATCGGCCGAAGGTGATCTTCACGCAG
>JACDAW010000410.1 GCA_013695245.1 Pyrinomonadaceae bacterium
GTGCGACCAGTCGTGAAAACGACTGAGCGGCAGCAGGTGCGCCCCCTCGATGCGCGCAATCTCAAATTCTTCCGGCTCGCGCACGTCGATCAAAGTAATTTGTTCGCTGCGTGAGATGCGCTCGTAGGGTTCTGCCGGAGAAATTGTTTCGTAACCCATTGCCCCTTTGACTTCGTGTTCTTATCTCTTATATCTCGCTCGGATTCTTCACTGTCTCAGAAATGTTTGCTCAATTAAAGTAATAATTTTCTCTGTGTCGTCGCTCCGCTTACCTCTGAGCTTTATCCATTCTTCCGAAATTTGGAATGACTGGCCTAATTCTTCTGACTTACGAGGCTCGATTTTTATTCCGATCAAGCGAGGCTCATCACCTTGATTTATATACTCTATAAAGGCGATTTGTCCCGGACATTTGATGCTTGACAAGCGTAAAACGCAATGATCGAATAATTCATCTCCCTCAACAATCGAGCAATCTACTTTGATACGTTGCAACAAACTGCTTAGCCGCTTTACGTCTAATCCTGCTGATCCCATTTTGTGATCCGTTCACGCTTTCGCGGCACTTAATTATACAAGTGTTGAGCGATTGATACGTCGCGCGCTAATTACTTTTGCCGCCGTCGCGCCCGCGCCGACAGCGCCACTGATCGTTGGAGCAAGCGGATTGGCAACGTCGCCTACAGCAAAAACGTCTTGAACGTTTGTTTCACCATCGCTCGAAACCGCAATGTAACCTTCTGAGTTTAACTTCAATTCGTTATCAAACATTTCAGTGTTCGGCTCGTAGCCGATGCGCGCCAGCACGCCGCTGACATTCAACTCCATCGCGCCAAAACTTTCGCCGTTAAAAAAACTCACCGCTTCAACCTCCGCGTTACCGGTAATGCGCTCAACTCTCGATTGCAGATAGACGCGGATGCGTGGCGATTGCGACAAACGTTCGATGAATTGCGGGCGGGCGCGAAAAGCCTTGCCGCGATGAATGATTGACACGTTGCGGCACACTTCCGCGAGTAGCAAAGCGTTTTCGACGGCCGAATCGCCGCCGCCGACGACGCATACATCACGCCCGGCAAAGAGTTCGCGGTCGCGCGCCGCCGATTCCATCATCCCGCGCCCGGCGAATTCCGCTTCGCCCGGAACGTCTAAAATTCTTCGTCGCAACCCGGTCGCAATGATCATGCTTCTGGCTTCGATGCGTTCGCCATTCTGCAATTCGACGCGCTTTTCACCGAGATGCGATTGCTTAACCTCAACCTCTGTGCGCAACTCGAATCGCGCGCGTTCGATTCCATGCGCGAAACAATCGCGCATCTCACGTCCGTTCGCCGCTTGTGCGCCGAGATGATTTTTAATTCTGTTGTGAATCCACAAAAGCTGCCCGCCGATCTCATCCCTGCGTTCAAGCACGACGGTGCGTAAGCCGAGTTCATCGCACCAGAGGGCGGCTGATAGTCCGGCGGGGCCCGCGCCGATCACACACACGTCAAACATAATGATTAATGTTTCGGGCGAGAAGTCCGGGTGCAGAAACTAAGAATCTTACCTATTCGGTTTCTCGCACGCTGAATCTTGTGGTGCATAAAGCGTTCACTTGCGGTAGCGCGCGACGAAAGATTCGGAAACGTCGCTTGCGAGATCGCGATTGAATTGTTCGCTGATCAGCGTGCCGTAAACCGTGAGGTCACGCGCGAGCATCTGAAGGCGTTTAACGATTGCCGGACGCACGATCTGTCCTTCCGCGTCGGCGTCTTCATCGCCCTTGACGGCGACGCCGTAAGGCAAACTCCAGCCGTAGCACTGGCGCACGGCCGTGCGCATCTGATCCATCGCGGTCAAACCTTTTTCGTGCGATGCGCAGACGTAACCGAAAAGCTTCCCGGCGAATTCCGTCCAAAAATAATCCAGGAAATTCTTCATCGCGCCCGACATCGAGCCGTGATAATCGGGCGTAGCGAGCACAAAAGCATTCGCCCAATCAACGGCCGCCGCTGCTTCACGCACGGCCTCTGTCTCAGGCGTTTCATCAGGGACGTACATCGGCAAAATGACACGACGCAAATCAAGCAGGCGCACTTCCGCGCCGTACTCTCGCGCCGCTTCGAGCACGACCGAAAGCGAATTCGCGCTGTGCGCCTGCACGCGCATACTTCC
>JACDAW010000417.1 GCA_013695245.1 Pyrinomonadaceae bacterium
GCTCATAAATGATCGCGCCGCTTCAGTAAAAAAACTATGCGCAAAGGCGATTGAAGAAACGCTATTTTCCGGCGATCCTCCTTCGTGCTTCACGCAAAATTTGAATCCCCAAGAATTGATACGCAAAATGATAAAGGAGTGTTCATCAGTGGCAGAATCATACCACAACTGCGGGAAGCGGAAAACGTAACAATATATGAGCGTTAGAGGTTGATTTTGCTAACTGCAAAACTACCAACCTCTTTGTCTTTGCGCTTCAAAAAGAACGACGGCGCACGCGGTTGCAACGTTGAGGCTCTCAACCGGCGGGCGCATCGGGATTTTAACCAGCTCGTCCGCGAGGGCTATTTCATCGCTCGTCAGCCCATCTGCTTCCGAACCAAAGACGAGCGCGCAGGCTTCGTTCCACTTAACATCAACATGAGTTTGTCGCGCCGTGAGGTCGGCACAAATAATTTTCAAATTTTTACTTTTGCACCATGCGACCGCCTCGCGGAATTGCGCTCCCGTCCAGAGCGGCAGGCGAAAGCTCGAACCCATCGCGCCGCGCAAAGCCTTCGGCGAAAAAAGATCGGTTGAGCCGAATGTTGCAATAACGCCGCCAACGCCGACGGCTTCCGCCACGCGCAGCATTGCGCCTGCGTTCGACGGATTGTTGATGCCGTGCATAATGACAAGGAGCGATTGATTGTTTTGTTGTCGAGGAGCGAAAGCGTCTAAATCCGTCGGAGGGCGACGGGCGATAATCGCAATGCCTTGCGGAGATTTCGTGTCGGAGATGGACGCGAAAACTTTTTCGTCCGCCAACGCGATGCGCTTTGCGCGCGCGCGTAATGAGTGAAGGAGCTTTGCACCGCGCCCGATGTCAGAAAACTTTTGTGTATAGATTATGTCTTCGATCTGTAAATTTGAGTTAACGGCTTCTTCGCTCAGTCGTAAGCCTTCAATGAAAATATGCTCCGCTTCTTTACCGTCGCGTGTGCGTCGCGCCCGGCGCGCAAGTTCGTTATCGCGGCTTGTGATCGTTGTTTGAGACAAAGAATTAGCTTGATGTTTATCTTTGTGATTGCTCAGTTTGCAACTTCAACCCACACCGGCCAGTGATCCGAGACGCCGAGCGGACGCGCCACGCCCCACCGCAGCGCGCGCAGGTTGCGCATGAAAATCCAATCCGTGTGAAGGCGCACAAATCCGGCGCGCCACGTCGCCGTGTTGTTCGGAAACGGCGTCGTGTAGCCTCTCGCTTCAAGCAGGCAGCGCATCTGAGTGCAAGATTCGTTCGTCAAAGTGTTGAAGTCGCCGGTAATAATAATCGGCGTGTCAGAAGATTCATTATCGGCGAGATCAAGCACGGCCATGTGTTGCGCGAGTTGATTGGCGATGGTAGCGTGCGTGTCAATGTGCGAATTGAAAATGTGCAGCTCACGATCAGCGAACGGCACGCGGGCGCGAATAGCGATGCGCGGCCGCCATGCACACTCAAAGTAGGGAAGATCAATGCGTTGCGCTTCAATGAGCGGCGTGCGGCTTAAAAGCGCGACGCCCATGCTGCCCGGATCGTCAGGCCGGATACGCTCCTCAAAATCGAGCCACCACTTACGCGCCGCGACCGGAGCATCGCGCGGAAAATCCATCATCGTTTGCGCGTAATTCATCGAAAGCAGACGGGCGAATTCGCGGGCGATGTTGTGTTCTCCGGCGCGGCGCGTGCCCTTGTCGGCTTCCTGTAAAGCGATAATGTCAGGCGCGGGCATAATACGATTCGACCGCAGAGCGCGCGCCGCAACTTGGAGATGACGTTCAACGAGTTTCCCGCGCCGTTTTGGACGCTTAATACCGATGCGACGTAAGATGCTGCCGGTGATTAAAAACGAACCGACCGCGTACCTGATGTTAAAGGTCGCAACAACAAGCTTGGAATAATCCGACGATAAATTCTCGTGCGAAGCGAAGCTGCCTGTTTCCACTTCAAGCGAGCGGCTTTTTTTCGACGTTGTGCGCGTTTTAAGATTATCGCTGGCGGAGATCAACATAAATTAGTCTTCCGGCTTCTTTGCACAACTGGCGTGAAGAAGGCAAACTTACATACTGAATCAAGTCTTGATTAAGGAAGTGGCTGCCGGATGAACACGCGTATCATTGCAGTAGTTGACGATATGTTTTTCGCCGCCAAGATTCGCGGCGCAGCCGGGCTGACGAACACAACAATTGATTTCGCTCGCAGTCCTGCGTCTGTCATTGAACTTGCGAAGGAAAGTAAGGCTGCGCTTATCATTATCGATCTACACTCGCCACGCTTCGATGTTTTTGAGCTTGCCCGACAATTTAAAACTGACGAAAGTTTGCGCGACGTTCACCTGCTCGGTTTCTACTCTCATGTGCATGTTGAACTGCAACGAAAAGCTAAAGACGCAGGCTTCGACCGCGTGATGCCGCGTTCCGTATTCAGCAAACATCTCATCGAGATTCTGCAACTGAAATTTTGACTTGCGACGCGCAGCAAGTCTTTAGCCGACCTGAGCCGTTGCCGTCAGAACTTCATAAATATCGCGCGCTTCGGCAATCGTCTGTTCGTATTGTTGTAAAGTCAATGCCTGCGCTCCGTCTGAGAGGGCGCGCTCCGGTTGATCGTGCACCTCGATCATCAAACCGTCTGCGCCCGTTGCAGCGGCGGCGCGCGCGAGTGGCGCGACCATGTAGTTTTTGCCTGTGCCGTGCGACGGATCGACGATCACCGGAAGATGGGAGAGGCGACGAAGGGCTGGGATCACAGCCAAGTCAAGCGTGTTGCGCGTGTGCTGCGCGAAGGTGCGGATACCGCGCTCGCACAAAATGATTTGAGCATTGCCTTCCGCCATGATGTATTCGGCGGCCAAAAGCCATTCGTCGAGCGTGGCAGCCATGCCGCGTTTTAAAAGCACGGGCAGCGAGGCGCGCCCCGCCCGTTTCAAAAGAGAAAAGTTCTGCATGTTGCGCGCGCCGATCTGAATTACATCGCCATACTTTTCCACCAAATCAACTGCCTGTTCGTCAATCGCCTCGGTAACGATCTTCAATCCATAAGCTCCCCGCACTTCAGCGAGAATCTTCAAGCCTTGCTCGCCCAAGCCTTGAAACGCATACGGCGACGTGCGTGGCTTAAACGCTCCGCCGCGAAAAAAGCGCGCGCCGCTTCGCCTGACAGTTTCAGCAATGGCAAACGCCTGCGCATGACTCTCGATTGCGCACGGCCCTGCGATGATCGCCAGCTCATCGCCGCCAATCGTCGCATCGCCAACGCGCACGACGGTTTTCGTCGGACGCATTTCAAGGGTCGTCAATTTCAACGGGCGCGTGACGCGAATCGTCTCCGCGACGCCCGCTAAATTCTCAAAGCGCGAAGCGTCAACGGGCGAAGTGTTGCCCGTCACGGCAATCGCAGTTCGCTGCGCGCCGGGCAGCGCTTCGGCTTGTAAATTCATTTCATTGACGATGCGCACCACTTCAGCGATCTCCGCTTCGCTGGCGTCCGTCTTCATCACGATCAGCATAAATAATTACAGTCCTCTTTACATTCTTTCAGGCACGGCGATGCCGAGTGTGGCGAGCGAGCGGGTTAATTGCCCGCGCGCGATGTCTGCGATGGCGATCAGCAGATGACGGCGCGTCGCATCTTCTTCTGAGATGATCCGATGACGATGATAGAAAAGATTAAAGGCGCGCGCGAGCTGAAAAGTGTATTTGGCAAGATAAGCCGGTTCAGCTTGCGCGGCGGATTGCGCGATTGCCTCGTCAAGCCGCGCGGCAAGAGTAAGCATCGTCCAGAATTCATCGCCGCTCTCATTTGCAAATGAATTTTTAACTTGCTCCGCCACCTCAGTTTCTTTCAAGCGCTTAATGAACTGAATCGCCTGCGAATAGATTTTATCGTTCATCTTGCGAAAGATAGAATTAGCGCGCACGGCAGCATATTGACAATAGGGTCCGGTTTCACCTTCAAAAGATAACGCTTCCTTGAAATCGAAAGCGATCACGGAGGTGCGCGTCCACTTCAAAAGAAAATAGCGCAGCGCACCGATGGCGATTATGTGAGCCGTCTCCTTTCGAGCCTTACCCGAAAGTTCAGGATGACGCTCGCTGACTTCCGTTTCCGCAACTTCTTCCAAGCGCGTAATCAGATCGTCGGCCTTGACGCCTAAACCTTTGCGCCCGCTCATCTCAATAAACGAACGCGCGCGATCTTCCGCGCTCAACTCGATACCCAAGTCTTCGCACGCGGCCGGAGACAAGGCGACCATCTCATACGAAAGATGCACGCTCGCCTCTGCGCCCACTTCCGGCGCGACCGCCGCGACGCCTTGTCGCACGATGTCCTGCGTGTAAGATTGCCGCGAATCAATCACATTGTAGATTTTGCTGCCGCCGCCAAACTTTGGCGCATCTGCGCTACTCGCTTGAGATACATCGCTCGTCGTGATCCACGCGACGTGATCGTTTGAGTAATTGCGAAAAGGTTTGTAATAAAAATCAAGGTTTAAGCGGCCGAGTTTCCATAATTGATAAGCGATGTCTTTGCCCGCATAAGTTACCGTGCCGTTGGAGCGGACGATGATCTTATCGGCTTCGTGTTCGTCGGTGCTCGTGTGTAGATTCGTCGGCATCACCCAGCACCCGGCGTTGCGTCCTTCCGCTTCGTACCGAATCGCGTTTGTTTCGCGGAGTCGCCCGAAGGCTTTATCCCAAAAGTGCAGGTGAAGAATTTCAGATTCGCGCGGCAATACGTCGTACACAATGCCGAGCCTGAGCATCGTGGTTAAGTGACAGTCAAGAATGCGCGTGGCGACGTAATCCGCAAGTTCTGCAGTCGGATTATTTCCTTCTTCAATGACGCGAAGCGTCTCTCCACGCAGGCGCAAACGCTCCGCGTCTTCTTTCGCATTCGCGTCACCATTGCGGTAAAACAATCCGACGCGCGCGTACAAGTCCCAACAGTAATAATCAAAAGGGCGCTCCGGCGGAAGAGATTCATCAAGCGCGCGCACCGTTTCGAGCGTCATATGTTCGATGTGCTCGAAACCAACGACGCAATCGGCGACTTGCACGCCTGTGTTGTCAACATAGTTCTGCACTTCTACTTCGTATCCGGCGGCGCGCATGATACGCACGAAGGTGTCGCCGAGCACGGCGTTACGCAGGTGTCCGAT
>JACDAW010000440.1 GCA_013695245.1 Pyrinomonadaceae bacterium
CTTCGGGCGTCATCGGCGCGCCGCAATTCTGGCAAAACTCCTGTTCCATCGGAACGTATGCGCCGCACTTCTGGCATTTATTCATCGAAGGCTACTCCTAAGCATCCGAATTTACTCTGAAATCGAGCAAGCTGTAAATTTTCGTAAAAGTTTAGTTTGCATTTAAACGAAACCGCGCAAGCACGGAAGTCTGAGTTTAAGTTTAAATGCGGAGACGAAACTTTTCATCCGAAAACAATTGAAAACGTGCAAAAGTATATACGTTTTTCGCTCCTGTTACAGCTTAAATTATTCGTGCTTGCGAATCTTTCACCGCGCGCAGGTTTGCGCCCGCCCGCCATCAATCGAATAAGTTGCGCCCGTGATCCATGCGGCGCGCGATGAGGCGAGAAACAAAATCAACTCCGCAACTTCGCTCGCCTCACCGATGCGCCCTAGCGGGTGAGTAGTTGTCGAGTGTTGAAGAAATTGCTCGTAAGCCGCTTCGCCCATGCCGCCGCGCCGATGCACTTCGGTACGCACGACGCCGGGATTAACAGCGTTGACGCGAATCTTTTGCGCGGCGAGTTCGAGCGCGGCGCAGCGCGTCAATTGATCCAATCCGGCCTTCGACACGCAGTAGGCGAGCACGCCGGGAAATGCGCGCAAACCCGTAACGCTCGAAACGTTGACGATATTCCCTTCGGTTTTTTGCAAATGTGGAACGGCAAGCTGCATAAGGTGGAAACAAGAGCGTAGGTTGACGTTTAACATCTCGTCCCAAGCTGCAAGCGTCGTGCTCTCGACGGTGCCGTTATTCAAAATACCGGCGGCGCTGACGAGCACGTCGATCCGTCCGTATCCCTCGATTGTTTCAGCGATGATGCGCTCATTGTCCGTCATAACATCGGCCCGAATCCCAAGCGCCTCGCCATCGCTGGCGGCGACCTCACAAGTCATTTGTGATAACTTATCTTCATTGCGGCCGACGAGCGCAACGCGCGCTCCCGCGGCAGCGAAGCGTAGTGCTGTCGCTTCGCCGATGCCGGAAGTCGCGCCCGTTATGAGCGCAACTTTTCCCTTCAGTTCATCTTTCATCAAAGCGAGTTCCTTTCCGTGTCTGTTTCCTTCGAGCAATATCAACCGCTTGAATTCGTTGACATGACGATTTAAAAAGTTAATTATCTTCTTGTCTGCGTCACAAATGTCAAACGGGCAGGCGTCTTGCTCGCGCGAAAAACGGAGCGCGTAAAAATTTATTTAACCGATTGCCTTACGCAGTGGCGCATTCGCTCTCTGCGGGAATTGAAATATCTTGGCCTATAATCGAGAATCTCGATGTCCGAACGTAGAATCCTAAATAACTCTCTCAGCACAGACCGCTCGCATCCTTCTGCGATGAGCCAGCATCGAGAATCTCCTTCCTACCTGCCAAGACGCCGCATAATTTCAAGCTTCGCCTATCTAACTTCCGCCTGTGCGTTGTCGGCCGCGCTGTTTTTCGCATTCTGGTGGCTGTTGCGAGCGGCGGGCGATGATTCGCCTTGGTTGCCGTCAGGACTCGTGGCGAGTTTAGTGTTGCTGGTAGCGGTGGCGGCGCGCGAGGTCGTGATGCAACGCGCGCAGACGCGCCGCGTGCTTGGGCACGGTATCGGGTGGCACGGCACGCGCGATGCAACGCGCGGACGGCAGGCAGGCAGCACAGCGCGACGAACGGCCGTTGCCCGTCTGCGTTCACTCGAACGGCGATTGACCGAAGCTTACACAATGGATGCTTTGCCTTCCGTGCATTTGGAAGCGTATCGCTTGTGCGAGGAGTATCTGTCGAACGCGGACGAAGCGTTGCGGCGTGTCGGCGTGACGACTGAGATCAAAGCCGCGTTGCGGGCTGGCGAAGAGCGTGTGCGCGTGTTGCAGAAACAACATCTGCTCGCTTGGGCGCGCAAAGAAACGCAACACCTAACGGGTAAGGCACAGAGACGCGAACGCATGTCAAGCAAAGTGGAGACGGCCGGACAAGCGCTCGCCGTGCTCGACGCGGCGCTCCAGCGCTACCCGGAAGAAGCGGAGTTGCGAGATTCTGCGCTCGCAGTGCGCGAATTCATATCTTCTGTTAAAATCACGCACTGGATCGAACTCGCCGAGCGCGCCGCCTTCAAAGGTAAATACGACCAAGCCGTTGAGCGCTACCAAGATGCGCTTTACTATTTAACACGCGCCGAGATGAGCGAGGAGACGCGCCGCGACACGGCAGCGCGAATCACTACGGAAATTAATTCCATAAATGCTTTGGGCGCAATCAACGAAGGCGATGTGGACGAAGCGTTTCTCAAGTTAGAAGCGAAAACCGATCCGAATACTTCATCATGATCTCTCAACGATGCCCGAAATGTCGTAGCTCTCGCATCAAACGCGGCTATCAATCGACGCCTCTGGTGATGCGAATGTTTGGCGTTTATCGGCTTCTGTGCGATAAATGCAATCTGCAATTCATCGGATTAGCCGTGCCCGGCACGGTGTCGAAATCCGGACGGTATCGAAAGACTAAACCGCGTTCACAAGACAACTTAAATGAAGCACGCCTAACAACGCAAATTCCGTCTGCCACAACGAACGCAGATTCGCAGGCAGCGTCAGCCCCTTCAGCTACATCTGTCAGTACGGAGATTTTCGCCGTGAATACGGACATAGCGACAGAAAAGAAATCTTCCGTTTCCTTCTGACAGTGCCAATGAATTAAATTCAGATTTACGGATCGAGGATTCAATGATGAGATCAATTACTTTATTTCTTTCAATAGCTTTCCTTTGCATGTGCAGTGCGGCTGAGATGGTGCTAGCGCAAACACAACCCGGCACAGCGCCTCCGGCAACACAGACGCCACAGGAGAGTGAGACGGCGACAAGTAACTCCTCGTCTGTGGTGTCTCAGATGGGTGCAGGGAATTACTTGTTGGGGCCGGGCGATGTTTTGACTCTAAGAGTCTTCCGGTATCAGCAATTTGATGGCGATGTTGAAGTGGACAGTAACGGCGCCATCGAAATCCCGCTTGTCGATCAGCCGATCATTGCGCGCTGCCGTCGGGCACAAGACATACAGCGAGAGATCGCCGAAGCACTCAAGAAGTATATAAGAAACCCGCAGGTGAGCTTGCGAGTTAAGGAGCGCCGGAGTCGCCCCACGGCTGTCGTCGCGGGCGCTGTGCGTACCCCGCAGCAGTTTCAAATGCTCCGCCGTGTGAGACTTTTGCAACTGCTAGCTTTCACGGGCGGCATCACTGAGCAAGCATCGGGCTCGATCCAAGTATTTCACACAGAACCGGAGATATGTCCCGACCCCAACGAGCCGAACTTGCCTGTGCAAACGGCCAAAACGACGGATGACGCACTGCAAGTTCCATTTACACTTTATAACATTAACGATCTGCGACTCGGTAAAGAAGAAGCCAATCCTTACATCCGACCCGGCGACATCGTGATGGTTCAGGAGGCGCCGCCCGTATATGTTACCGGCGCAGTTGTCGCCCCGCAGGGAGTCTACCTTCGGAATAACGCGACTTTAATGCGCGCGATTGCACAGGTCGGCGGTTTGCGGAGGGAAGCCAAACAAGAAAAGATCACTATTTACCGCCAAAAGCCCGGAACTTCTGAACCTGAGATTATCACGGCGAATTACGCCGCGATCAAAAAGAACAAAGCGCCTGACGTTGTGTTGCAGCCCTACGACGTTATTGACGTGCAGGAGGACGGCGTTTTTTCACCACGACGTTTAGGCGATACGCTACGCGGTTTAGCAATAGGCGGACTCGGCTCCACAATATCAAACCTACCGCTTCGCGTCATTTATTAATCCTAGAAATTTTGTGTGCTGCTTTGTTGAGAGATTAATCGCTAGGATTAACCTCTCTTTTTACGGCGGGGTTTAATTTGTAAATGCCTGCGATATAAGCTTAAATGTGTTAAGTACTCGTACAAAATCAGATTAGCCTATTCGTTCTGACGTATGGCAATCGAGTTTCACCTGATTAGTCGAGTTTTCAAGCATTTGGTCTGCCTGATAGATAAAGCTAAATTTGTCTGAGTACTTAAATTGGTTTAATTACTGCTAAGAACTTCAGGAGAGATAGATGGTTAGTCGAAGCAAACCGATTGACGCGCGCAAGCGTCGCCGCCGGATGACGCTTCTGTGGAGCGCCATTGTGGCATTGGTGATTATTCTCTTATTGCGCTACCAACAGATCGCACTGCTGTATGTGCTGGCGACGTTAAGCGTCACGGCACTACTGATTATAGTTGCGCTGGCGGATTTAAGCGGGGCGCGTAAAGCCGGTGCTGAAGTTGCTCCGGCGGACGATTCAGCCGCCATCGGCGACCGCACATCGTCACCGCTCGGCTCACCCGTGCTTTCCCAAGCGCGCGGATCGAGGCAGCGATAAAAAAAACTGTTTTGCTCTAATTTATCGAGCAACAGAATTGGGCATTAAAGTTATTTCGAACGTGAGAGTTTGTGCTCGCCTGTCTGTTCCTCAATGCCCTGCTTAATTTTACTTACGTCTGATGCGACCGTCTCGACTTGTTCGCTGACGCGCTCAACGTTGCTACGAACCACGTCGAGTTCACCCGTGATCTCTTCTACAACTTCTTCAACTCTTTCCTGAACATCCAACGCCCCCTCTTTCACCGCCTCTTCCATTACTTTTAGAACCTCTTGCGGCGCGGGCGATTGTTTTAAAGCTTCAAGCTCCGGATCGGGCGCAAAATTAAATCGGCTGCTCATGTTGTTAAGTTGCTGAGCAATGTGATCAAGCGTCTCTAAAACTTTCGTCGCCTTTTGCTCGGCCAACAGGTTTACCTGCAAATCCAACTCGGAACGTTGTGCGTTGACTGCCGCGTCACGGTTTTGCGATACGAGGATGAACGTCGAGAGAAAGATCGCTTCGAGCGACACGATCATTGTTAGCAATCCGAACGGAAACGGATCGAATTCGCTGATGTGAGGAATGTGTAATAATCCAATGTTAAGCAGAATCCAAATACCGAACCAGAGGGCGTGGAGATAAACGAAGGCCATCGAGCCGGAAAACCGTGTGATCGCGTCCGCGACCTTGTCTTGCAAGGTGTGAGCTTCGCTTTCCTTGCGCTGCATCTCGATTACCGCCGAGATGTTTTTACGAATGATCTCACTTTGCGAAACAACTTTGTTATTCGACATGTTCGCTGAAAATCTCCTCCCCATTAGCTTTTCAGAAAAGCTCACACTTAAAATCATCAAGTTTAATTCGCGTCTGTTGAAGCTCGGCGCGCTTTAATCCGTTGCATCTAACAGGATTACTACTGATAAAACAAGCAAAAACTTTCTTTGAGGAGAAGCGTCAGGCAAAGGATTTAGCCCGGAGTTAGAGGTTACGCGCGAGCCTAAAGGTTGTGTCGTCACGTCAATTATCAGCGCGACGAGCTTGGTATACTTGAACGAACAAAAAGCTTCAGATGGATTTAATAATACCGTATAATTTTTGCGCATTGTGCTATATGGAAATGCTGTTATACTTTTTGGTCGTCTGCGCCAGACGAAGACACGCTAAAACAAATTCAGATACAACCACTCCCTCAGCATTTAATTCTTCAAAAAGGTTATATGTTTAAAAGATTATCTACCTCGCTTCTCGCGGCGACGCTTCTTTTGTCGGCCGTCCCCGCCCGCTCTTACACGTTGATGTACACCGACGCTTCGGGCACGATTCAAATCAAATGGGCGACAACCGTGATTCCGATTGCGATCTCAAGTTCGATGTCTTCCGCGTCTAACATCAAAGCCGGAAGCGACGTTGATGGAGCAGTGCGGCGCGCTCTAAAACATTGGTCGGATGCGGGCGGCATTCAATTCACCGTCACCACATCAAGCGTACAGGCGGCCGTCCAAGACAGCGTTAATTTGATTACTGTGACGAATAACGGCGTCACCTTTAGCGATGCCAATAATCCGGGACGCGCGCGCGTCTTCTTCGATCCGACTAACGGGCGCATTCAAGAATCAGACGTTGCGCTTAATCCGGCGTCGCAGTTTTCAACCGACGGCACCTTAAACACTTTCGATTTAGAGTCAACCCTAACGCATGAAATCGGTCACTTGCTCGGACTCGAACACTCTGGAGTGATC
>JACDAW010000443.1 GCA_013695245.1 Pyrinomonadaceae bacterium
GTCGGAACCGGAGTCGTCGGAACCGGAGTCGTCGGGGCCGGAATCACAAACGGCGGGCTGCCGCTGCTGCCGCCACCGAAATCGAGGAAGGCAAGCGGAATAGCTGCCAAACCGAATAACGGCCAGAGCGGGAAGCCACCGCCAGCGCCGGGGATGACTATTTCGCCGCAATCGCAGATTGTTCCAGATACGTCGCCCAACTGAATGGTTTCAACGTCCTGCCGCGAGCCGCCCTGCGGGACGCCTCCCTTGCCGGAAACCACGGCCGGGACGCCGCTTCCTGTCGAATTTGTTTGAGACGCATCCTTAACGTCTGGTACGCGAATGCCGGAAGCGGTTAACGTATCTGACTGCTGCGAGATATGACGAAGCTGAAGCTGGGCGTTTTGGCGAGCACCATCGTTGTTGGTGATCGTCTGCACGACATCAATTAACCGCACAGGCGCGGCTTGCGCCGGAACGGTAATGACGAGTATAACGCCGAGCATCACAGCAATGGGGCGTAAAGCCTGATGCATAGTGAGGTAGTCCTCCAATCCTTGAACCCGAAACCCTTTTGGGCAAACAAATCTAAAAACGTTTCCTTACCTTTAAGCACTTCGGGAAACGCTTTTAAACGACGAGGGGGCCTCGAACTGCGTCCGGAGTTTGACCAACAATTTCCACCGGAAGCAACTGGCGCGGAAGGTGTTCGCTGCCACAGTAGATTCTGCCGCATATCTTCCGCAACACTCACGGCCGTTTGACTCTTTCAAATCACATGCCGTGATCGGTTACTGATTTTAAATTATCAAATTAAGACAATATACGGGGACTTTGTCTTACTGAAGACAAACGCAGAATGGGAGACTTGTTCCAGTTTCGTGAGGCAATTAAACAGCCGCAAGGCTTCAATGTCAAGAAAAAAGAGGCTTGCTCCGCCGGAGCAAACCTCTTTTCATGCAGCAGTTTAGAAGATGGGTTAAGAAACTTATCCTTCTTCGGCTCCGGCCGCTTCGGCCTTTTGCTTCTCATCGCGCAAAATAGCTTTGCGCGATAACTTAATTTTATTGCCCTCTTTGCCGATGCACTTAACCATGATCTGCTGTCCTTCCTTCAACTCGTCGCGCACGTCGCGCACGCGGTGCTCGGCGATCTCGGAGATGTGCAGAAGGCCGTCGGTGCCCGGAAAAATCTCGACAAACGCTCCGAAATCAACGATGCGCGAGACCGTGCCGAGATAGGTTTGACCAATGTCAGCTTCCGCCGTCAAACCCATGATGCGATCAATCGCCGCTTTCGCCGCTTCGCCGTTGGCGGTGGCGACCGACACTGTTCCGTCGTCCTCGACATCAATCTTCGCGCCCGTCTCCTCGACGATAGAGCGAATCATCTTGCCGCCAGGCCCGATTACGTCACGGATTTTATCGGGGTTAATCTTGATCTGGATGATGCGCGGCGCATAAGCGGAAATCTCCGCGCGCGATTCGGTGATCGCCTCCTCCATCGCCGACAAAATATGCAGGCGACCCTTTCGCGCTTGCTCCAGAGCTTCGGCCATGATCTGCGCGTTGATCCCTGCGATCTTGATGTCCATTTGGAGGGCGGTGATGCCTTCGTGCGTCCCTGCAACCTTAAAATCCATGTCGCCGTAGTGGTCTTCCGCGCCCGCGATGTCCGAGAGGATCGCGTAGCGATTGCCTTCCATCACAAGCCCCATCGCCACGCCCGCGACCGCAGATTTAATCGGCACGCCCGCGTCCATCATCGAGAGACTGCCGCCGCAAATTGTTGCCATCGAGCTTGAGCCGTTCGATTCTGTGATGTCGGAGACGATGCGGAGGGCATACGGGAAATCGCTCTCAGCGGGCAGCACGGTTTCAAGCGCGCGGCGAGCCAAAGCGCCGTGACCTATTTCGCGGCGACCGGGCGAACCGAAGCGTCCTGTTTCGCCGACCGAGAAGGGCGGGAAATTGTAGTGCAAGAGGAAGCGACGTTTGATCTCGCCGTGTTCCAAGTCGTCCATAAACTGCTCGTCGTCTTTCGTGCCGAGCGTCGTAGTGACAATCGCTTGCGTTTCGCCGCGTGTGAAAAGCGCTGAGCCATGAACGCGCGGAAGCCAGCCGACTTCCGAAGTGATCTGGCGAATCTCGGAGAAACGTCGTCCGTCGGGTCGGCGGCGGTTGGAGAGAATGTCGTCGCGGAAAATTTTCTCTTTGAGATGATCGAAAATCTTCTTTGCCATCATACGCTGTTCGCGCTCGTCTTCCGGGTAAGCTTCGACGATCTCTTTCTTGAGTCCGTCAACACCAGAATAGGAAGCGAGTTTACCTTGCGCTGTAGTGTCGAGCGCGGAGCGGAGGCGCTCCGTGTAGTTGCGCTCGATCTCGCCCATCATCTCTTCGTTGAGTTGCGGAGCGATGACCGCGCGCTTCTGAATGTCGAGGGCTTTGTAGAGTTCTCTCTGCCAGCGACACAAGCGGTTGATCTCTTTGTGCGAGAGCATCAAGGCTTCCACCATAATCTCTTCCGAAACTTCCTGCGCTCCGGCTTCGACCATCACGATTGCTTCTTCCGTTCCGGCGACGATCAAATTCAAACGCGATTCTCTGATCTCGTCGTAAGTCGGGTTGATGATATAACGCCCTTCGATAAGGCCGACGCGCACACCCGCAATCGGATTCGGAAACGGAATGTCGGAAAGATAAAGCGCGCACGACGCTCCGGTGATCGCGATCACGTCCGGATCGTTTTCCGGGTCGGCCGAGATAACTGAAGCGACGACTTGCGTTTCATTGCGATAACCTTCCGAAAAGAGCGGGCGGCAGGGGCGGTCAATGAGGCGTGAAGTTAAAATCTCTTTTTCATTGGGGCGGCCTTCGCGCCGGAAGTAGTTGCCGGGAATGCGCCCGGCCGCATAGTTGTGTTCGCGGTATTCGACCGTGAGGGGGAAGAAATCAATTCCTTCGCGGGGACTGTGCGCGCCGACGGCGGCAACCAACAACATCGTGTCGCCGTAAGAAATAACAACCGAGCCGTCGGCCTGCTTAGCGATGCGTCCCGTCTCAACCGTGAGATCGCGCTCGCCCACTTTAATTGTCTCTTTCAGATACTTGTTTACTGGCATTATTTTCTCCTCGACCGGAAGAAGAACAAGGTGATCGGCGTTTAATCTCTAATGGCGTTTCTTTCGCCCGCGCCGCTTCAATCCGGCTTGTATTTTAATTTTCAACTCGAACGGCGCGCCCGACGTGAGAAGGCGCGCTTTAAGATTTCGGTCACAACTGCTCGCTAAAAGAAAAGCGGCGCGAACCTTCAAGCGTGAAGACTCGCACCGCTTTTTTGTCGAGCGTGTTGCGATAAACGTTTCTCTGGAGTTCGTCGGCGGCAGCCCGCGCCGTCACGTTCGGCACTGTCACCAATTTTTTGTAGGAACACAAGAGAGCAAGAGGGAACTTTAAGGGCGTTTCGTCTTCACCAAAACTTTAATGAATGACAAAACGCGCTCGCCTCCAGCGTCGCTCTAACGACGCAGGCCGAGCCGGTTAATCAGAGCGTGGTAGCCTTCAATGTCGCGCCGTTTCAGATACTCAAGCAGACTGCGGCGTTGCGAAACCATTTTAAGTAGCCCGCGCCGCGAGTGGTTATCCTTCTTGTGTGTTTTGAAATGCTCGGTAAGTTCGTTGATGCGCTGCGTGAGCAGCGCGACTTGTACTTGCGGCGACCCGGTGTCTCCGTCGTGCGTGCGATATTCGCCGACGATTGTTTCCTTAATTTCTTTAGCTAACGTCACTACTTTTAATGGTTCTCCTAGACTACAGTAAAACCGCTATTTAACGGCAACCGCTAGATTTACAAAAACTGGGAAGAATTTAACACGCCCGCTCGCGCGCTGTCTAGCCGTAACCGGAGCCACGCGCACTGGGTGCATTCTTTGACAGGCAGCACCTTGTAGAATGACAACCCGGTTCGAGCTTCGGGTTTGTGCTATGAATTATGAAACTTCACGTTAGAAATAACATGGGCTAGTTAATTGAGCGCGCAATACTACAGTTTCAACTACGAGCGTGCAAACGCTACGAGTATCTGCTACGATAAGCATGTTGTGCATAGATTCACAAATTAGAGGAAAGCGAAATGAGCACGAATCAAAAGCGCGTCGTAATCGTCGGCGGCGGTTTCGGCGGACTCTTTACGGCGCTCGATCTGGCAAGCTCCTGCGAAGTAGCGTTGGTTAGCCCCGAAGACCATTTTCTTTTCACTCCGATGCTCTACGAGTATGTGAGCGGCGAGGTCGAGGCGTGGCATATCGCGCCGCGCTACAAAGAGTTGCTCAACGATTCGGCGCGTTTTATTCGCGGGCGGGTGCGTGAAGTAAATTTCGACCGCCGCGAAGTTTCAATCGAGGGACGCGACCGCCCGCTCGTTTACGACGCGCTCGTTCTCGCCTGCGGCGGCGTCACGAACTACTGGGACGTTGAAGGAGCGGAAGAATTTGCGCTTCCCTTTCGCACCCTCGCGCACGCCGACGATCTGCGCGCGAGGATGATTCGCACACTCGACCGCGTGCCGCCTGACGCAACGCCGGAAGCGGCGCGCGAAGCGTTAACGTTTGCCATCGTTGGCGGCGGCGCAAGCGGCGTCGAACTTGCCACTAAGATTTCTGATCTTCTCCGCGACGCTTTCCGAAGACGCGGGCTTCAGGGCGAAGCGCGCGTGATGCTTTTGGAGATGGGCGACCGCATCGTGCCGGGCATGGGCAAAGAGTTGCGTGAATATGTGACAAACACGCTCAACGACAAACGAGTAGAGGTGCACACCGAGTCGCGCGTGCTTCGCATTACATCTGAAGAATTTTATTTCGAGCAGCACGAGCGGCAAGTTGAGACGAAAGCGGCAGGAGTTGTGTGGACGGCGGGCGTCCGTGTCAATCCGCTTATTGAAACGCTAGAGCTTGAAAAAAACGAACGGGGGCTTATTCTTGTGGAAGACACGATGCAAGCGCGCGGGCGCGAAGGGGTGTTTGCTATCGGCGACATCGCCGACTACAGAAACGTCGCCAGCCCGAACCTCGCCGGGACAGCCCAACTCGCCAACCAAGAAGCAGTCTTACTCGCCTCAAACATTCGCGCGCTCTTCAGCGGGCGACCGCTCAAAACAAAAACCCTCCACGAATTAGGTGAAGCCCTTAGTCTCGGCACGGAAAACGCGGCGGTGCTCTCCGCCGGACAAGTCGCTCACGGCGCGCTCGCGCGTCAAGCCCGCTTTGCGCTGTACACGGCGCGACTTCCGACATGGCATCACCGTCTCCGCGTCGGCTCAAGTTGGTTTTTCGAGGGCACCAGCCCCCGCCCGCTTGCATTGTAAAGACGAAGGCGGGGCGCGAAGCTTGCATCATTAAAACGAAAGTTAACAATCCGGGCCACTCTGTGTTATGGAGCAACTTCTGAGGTTTTGATAATTTTCGGCGCGCCGTTTTCGAGCGTGTAGGCGAAGTGAATTTCCGCCGCGTCGCCGCTCATCATGCGAGTTTCTTGCCCGCGTATGATCTTAGCGTCAAGAGTTGAATCTCGATATAAGAGTTTAACGGCGAAGGGGAATCCCCACTCGGCAAAGCCTTCGGGAAATCTATGCCTGCGGTCAGCTTCTAAGTAGGTCAAGACGATTAAGGTGTTCGACTTTACTTGAGGTTGTTGGGCGCTAAGCTGCCTCAACACGTTTGTGGTCATCATCGCCATTTGCATCCACTTCAAACTGTGTCCCACTGTAAAGCCGACGCACACCATTGCTGTGATTGAAACGGGGACAAGCGCAAGCAATGCGCGGCGCGCAACAAAATCTTCCGGCGATTGATACAGGGAGCGCACGGCGACTCCGAGCAAAAGCGCCGCGCCGACGCCCGGAAGGTACGTGTAAATGCCTGATCTTCCCGGAAGCAAAACAAACGGCGCGACGGCGGTAAGGAAAAGCAGCAATGAAAACAGAACGTCATGTCTTGTCAGCAGGTTGAGACGCGGGCGCGCTCCGCGAATGATCAATGATGCTGTGATCGCTAAGGCAACCAGAGTGAGTATTCCATACGTCCGCCACCCGTAGCGCATTAAATTTCTTCCGAGCACGTTCGCCGATAAGACATAGCTATACCATTCACCGTTCGACACGCTTGGCGCGAGCGCGCCCGCTTGAATTCTTAACACAAAGTAAAAACTGAGCAGCGCAACAAGCGCTGCTAAGAGGGGCATAACGCGGCTGAATGCAAATCGCTGCCCTCGCAAACTTCCATCGTAAAGAATGACAATGCAGACGGCAGCAATCACCGTCACCCCGCTCTCCTTCGCAAACATCGCAAGCGCAGCGCACACCATAACCGCAGATGCGGCCACAACCTTGCGCTTTTCTGTTCGCGCGAACCACAACGCGGTGAGCATCGCGGCGAGATAAAAGACCGTTGCGAGGAGATGTGCGCGTGTCGCAATCCACATCACCGCCCACGTGTTGGCGGGAAAGAGCAGCGCGAACCCAAAGCCCGTCCACCATGCGGCGATGCTTGATTTCCACAACTCCCACGCTAAGCGATAAAGCAACAACACGTTCGTCGTATGGATTAGCAGATTCACGAAAGCTAGCGGGTAAGGATGGCTGCTTCCCCACAGCAACAAATCGAGTCGGAACGTGAGCCATGTAATCGGTGTATAGAAATTTTTGACGAAAGAATGTGCTAGCCCGTCCTCGACAGATTGCGACGCGGCCGAGTAAAGGTGCATGAAATCGTCGTGGATAAAGCCGCGCCCCATCATCGGCATAAAGAGCGCACAGTTGAAAACAATCAACGCGGGCAGGTGGTATTTGAGAGAATTATTCTTTAGCACTAAACGGTTAAATTATGAACTTCAGCTTCATTAACATGGCATAACTCCGGCGCGCAGATGCAGCGGCCACCGGACGAGTTTCTTTTCTTCCGGTGTGCCCCACAAAGTAGCAATTTCACCGGAGAGATTCTCAACCGGATCAAACCCTCGCGCTGCGATGAATCTCTTTGTCGCAGACCAAGTGCGCAGGTAGCCTAACAACTCGGACAGCGACCATTGCGCCTCCATCGCAAAATGCGGCGTTTCAAATTCGCTGAAAGGGAAATCAATCGTGCGGTAGTTATCTTCGATCAAACCACGCTCCGTTGGCCAGTAGGCGCCAACTGTTTTAGCGTAGTAATGATTAACGACTGCGTCTATCTCAGGCGATACATTCAACAAGTTATACATCCAGACGGCGACGACGCCCGATGGTTTCAACACACGCTTCGCTTCACCGTAAAAGATTTCGAGATCAAACCAGTGCAGAGCTTGCGCGACCGTGATGAGATCAACGCTATGAGAACTTATTCCGCTTCCTTCGGCCGTCGCTACTTTGTAAATTATATTTTCGCGCTTAACAGCATTTTCAATTTGCGACTTGCTCGCGTCAGTAGCAATCACACACGCGAAGAAAGCGGAAAGTGACAGCGCCGCCTGCCCGTTGCCCGTCGCGCAATCCCAAGCCGTCGTGCGTTCACGGCACAGGGAAACGAGATACTCAAACAACGCTTCCGGATAGCGCGGGCGATACTTTGCGTAGTGGGTTGAATGAGTTGAGAAGTAGTCTTTAAACTTCATTCTTGACTCGCAGCTTGAACGGGTTACAAGAACTTGCGATCTCACTCTACGCCGATTGTCGCCGCTTCGCATGAATCGAGCGCGGGCGCGTTTTGTTCTTCGTCCGCGCTCCCCTCTTCGCCGAGATACGGACGCCCCGATGCGATTGACTCGAAATAATCTTCGACGTGCGCGAGCAAATCATCAATCGTCTGCGAATGATAAAGCGCGGTGCGAAAACGCGAGCCGCCTTGCAAGCCTTTTGTGAAATGCCCGGCGAGTTGTTTCATGCGCCCCAACGCGGCCTTTTCCGGCATGTCTTCGCGTAGCAGATCGAGATATTCGAGAAGCACGTTGCGTTTGTCTTCCGTCGTCGGTTGAAAGATTTCGCGCTCGTTAATTGCGTCTTCGATTTGACGGAAAATCCAAGGGTTCTGCATCGCGCCGCGACCGATCAAGATGCCGTCGCAATTCGTCTCGCGCCAACGCGCAAACGCATCTTCAATCGTGATCACATCGCCGCTACCGGAAACAGGCACGCGCACCGCTTCCTTCACCTGCCGCACCAAATCCCAACGGGCACGCCCGCGATAACCCTGCTCCTTCGTGCGACCGTGCAGCGCGATGTGTTCAACGCCGCAAGCTTCGGCAAGCTGCGCCGTTTCGACCGCGTTAATATGATTGTCGTAATATCCGGCGCGAATCTTGATCGTCAAAGGAATCGAGATCGCGCGCCGCACTTCGCGTAAGATTTTTTCAAGGCGATCAAATTCGCGTAGCAGTCCCGAACCGCCACCGTTTTTGACGACTTTCGGCGCGGGGCAACCGCAGTTAATGTCTAAGATGTCTGCGCCAACTTCCTCAGCCATCTCCGCCGCCATGCGCATTCGCTCCGCTTGCCCGCCAAAAATTTGCACGGCAAACGGTCGCTCGTAATCGTAGAAGCGCATCTGCCGTTTCGATTTTGGATTGTTGCGCGTAAGTCCTTCGACGGAGATAAACTCCGAGACGCTCAAACCGATGCCGCCGCGACGCTTGAGCAGAGCGCGAAACGCCACGTCCGTCACGCCCGCCATCGGTGAGAGAACGAGCGGTGGATCGATCACAACGTCACGAATCTTAAACGGTTTTACTTGCGGCGGTGAGGAAAGGGTCGCGCAGGTCGCGCTTATTTTCTCACCCGTCGTTTCTTGAATTGTTTGCGACTCGACTTCGTATGCTGACATAATCGTTTGCATCTTCCCCTAGGCTTCGAGCATCGGATTATAGCAAATGCGCCGCGTAAAGATTATTCAAACCATCGGCATCGTGTGGACGCTTCTCTTCGCGGCGTTCATCATCTGGCTTTACGCAGTTGCGCCGCAGAGTGTAAGCGAAGTCGCTACGGGCGCGAGCGTCGCGGCCGGAACTTATCAGGTTGACGAGGCGAGATTCAACGAAGCGTTAGCGCTTTTCCGTCGTGAACAGTACGCGGCGGCGCGCGACGAATGGATGCGCGCCGACCCTGCGCAACGCGATGCGCACACGCAATTCTACATCGCTTACGCTTTCTACCGTCAGGGTTGGGGGCGCGTCTATAATGACGACGCGCTTTTCCGGCAAGGACTCGAAGCCGCAAATCGCGCCGTCTCGCTTTCGCCTGAACGGACGTTGACGGTTGATGATTCCGATCTTCAGATACACACTGCCGCCGAATTAAAAGCCGAACTCGAACAAGGCTTGGAGCGCAGTTTGGGCGACTTTAATCCGTTGCGGGTTTTACGCGAAAGAAAATGAAGCAAGTATTAACCGAAGCGTTGGTGCGCTTTCTTCTTACGCCGACCGTGTTTCTGCTCGTCGCGGCTTTAGGCGGATTGCGCATCAACGCACAAACGGGCGCATTCATATTTATCGCGCCGCCACTCATCACGCTCATTCTGTCCGTTCTCCTGTTGCTCCTGCTCGCGCGCGGAAAGTTAATTGAGATCGGAAGTTGGCTTTCAAACAAAAACTCACTTCTTGAAAACATCGCGCACGCACTTGTTCTTCTCACGCTCTTCTTCGCTTCTGCGCAAGCCTTCAACTCGGTGCTTCCTGAGCGCGGACTTCTTCACTGGATGTTTTCGTTCTTTTTTCTCTGGACACTGTGGAACAATCAGTGGTCGCCATTCACTTCTAAACAGCTTCTGCGCAGCCTCGTTGTGCTCTTCGCAACCGCGTTCTGTATCAAACATCTTCTTCTCGCAAATCTTTACGCGCCCGACGCCGGATGGCTGCAAAGAATCGCGGGCGTGCTGCTTGAAGGCGTTTCACTAGGCACGCTCGGCATCGAACATTTCGCCGCTTCGACCGGCTACATCTCTTTTTTTACCGTCGCCCTCTACACGCTCGGATTGCTTTTGCTTCCCTCCGCGCCGGATAGTTTTAATTCTAGCGACGCAACTGTTGACGTGCAGCAGACAGGAGATGTTATTGATCTCTACCGCCGCCTTCCGAATGACGAACAAACTCTTTTACGTGAACTGATACTGAAAGATCAAAAACCGCAACTACAAAGTGCGGCGTTCGTTGATCACGCATCGAATGACCTGACAGAAGAAAACGAAGCTGACACAAGCGACGGCGAGATATTGACAATCGTGCGCGAAAGAAAGGAATAAACGCGAAGTAGCCGTTATTAGTTAAATCTAAAACCGTTAAGTTCAGATTTAACTAAGGACAGCTACTTAATTTTCAGTTTAATAAGCGTTTCGTAGTGTGTTGGAAAACGAAGCAGCAGTTTTTCCCTACCAGTTAACTACCAACTCTTCCGAAGCCTGCCACGCTGGAGCATCCTGACGAAGCGCGACGCGCTGCAACCATTCAGAGTGCGCCAGCAAACGCCCTGCGCCTGTTGCGACCGCCATTAGAGGTTCGTCGGCCACCGTGACGTGTAAGCGCAGTTCCGATTGCAAGCGTTCGGCAAGTCCGGTGAGCAACGCGCCGCCGCCGCTGAGAAGAATGCCTGTGCGATAAATATCCGCCGTCACGTCCGGTTGCGATTCCTCGATGGCACGGCGCACGGACGCGATGATCTCTGTAATCACCGGCTCAAGCGCTTCGCGCACTTCGTCCGACGAAAGCATCACGACCTTCGCCATGCCATCCTTTAATCCCTTGCCGATAACTTCTAACTTGGGCGCTTCGCCGGTCGGCTCCCCCGATTGAGGCGCGGACGTTCCAAGTTCTTTCTTCACTTCTTCGGCCGTGCGCTCGCCGATCTGCATCTCGTACTTGCTACGCACGAAACTCTGGATCGCCTCGTCCATTTTGTTGCCCGCCGCCGTGACGCTCGTCGAAGAGACGACCGCGTTAGAGGCGACCACCGCCACATTCGTTGTGCCGCCGCCGATGTCAACAACGAGGTGCGCCTTTTCGTTTTCAAACGAAAGACCCGCGCCGAGCGCGGCCGCTAATCCTTCGTCAACAAGGTCAACGCGCGCCGCCTTCGCATCACGCGCTGCATCGCGCACCGAACGCTGCTCAAGCGTCGTGCTTGCGCCGGGCACGCCGACCACAAGGCGGCTGCGTCTGTTGCGGTCGCCATGCGCGCGGCGGATGAATGCGGCGAGCATCTTCTCGGCCGCCTCGAAGTTATCAATCGTGCCGTTGCGGACAGGGCGAAAAACTTCCGTGTCGTGCGGTTCACGCCCGATCAGCTTGTAGGCTTCGCCACCTACGGCAAGCACTTCTCCGGTGAATTTGTTGATTGCAACTGCTGAGGGTTCGTTTAAAACGATGCCTGCGCCCGGTGCGAAAATAACGGTATTGACGGTTCCAAGATCGACCGCCAGATCATCCGAAAAGAAATTGCTGATAATGCTCATAAATCTCCGGTCTGTTCGTGATCAGATGGTGTGAAGCCGCCGCACGCAGTTTTCGCAGAGCATTTTAGCAAGTCGTGTACCATTAAAAACTCAACTATTTTTCAGCGTTTGTGTCTGTTTATAGAACAAACGGGCGCAGCCAACCACCGCGCAGACGTACTGTAATCGCTACGGCTAGAAAGGTATTTCATGATTATGTGCTTTTAAATTACAGATTCGTCGGCTGTTTCGACTGAGCGTAGGATTTCGTAAAGCGTGGATGCTTCTTGGCGCGAAGTTTGGCGCAGAGTGGGAACTTTCAAGATACGCACAGCGAGCACACGTTCGCCGCGCTGCAATGCGATTTCATCTCCAATTTGCACCGAACGCGCCGAACGCGCCACCGCGCCGTTGACTTTCACGCGCCCCGCATCGCACATCGCTTGCGCCACAGTCCGACGCAACACAAGCCGACTAGCTTTCAAGAAAAGATCAAGACGCATGAAGAAAGTAATCAGTGAGCGGTGAAAGCTCAGTTCGTTTTTACTGCTTACTGCTAACCGCTCACTTTTGATTTACGGCCGTCTGCTGTTCGTATTTGTTGTCTGTTGTGTCGTGCTGCCAGCAGCGGGCGTGCTCGCCGGTTGCGCCGTTGATGAAGATGAATTGCCGCCCGGCGCTCCTTGAGCATCGCGGTTCAAAATAGGCTCGACGCTAGCGCGATACCCTTCCGCAATTTTCACGTAAGAGTCGCCCCGCAGACGACGCATGTAAGCGGCGCGTTCCTTACCGATCCGCTCGTTGGTGAGCGCTTCACGAATCTTGTTTTCGTCGAAAGCGGATTCACCGGCAGCCGTGCGCTCGTCTAAGCGCAAAATCGTAAAACCGTCTTCGCTACGGATCGGATCACTGATGCCGCCGACTTTCAAGTTTTTCAACGCCGCCGCCACTTCCGGCCGCGTCACGTCCGACATCTGAATCGCGCCGATCTTACCCTTATTCGCGCGCGTTTGCTCACGCTCCGAATTAGTGGCAACCAGCTTTGTGAAGTCCGCTCCGGGCTGTCTCGCTTGTTGCACGATTTGCGCGGCGCGGGCGCGTACTTCGTCTTCCGTCTTGCCCGACGTGCTTAAGAAGATTTCCGAGAGCGTTAAGGTTTCAGGACGACGAAATTGATCACGGTGCTGTTCGTAATAAGTTTTGATTTCCTGCTGAGTAAGTCCGTAGTAAACCTTCGCGTCAACCTCACGATAAAGCACCATTGACTGCATGATGCCGACGCGCGCCTGTTGCCGAAATACGACCGGATCAACTCCGCTCTGGCGCATCGCCTCGTCCAAAGCTTCGAGCGTCTTTACGTTCTGTTGTTTGGCGAGTTCGAGCAGGCGACGGTTGACTTCCGCCTCAACCTCTTCTGTTAGCCCCATCTCTTTGCCGCGCTGCAAAATCAGTTGCTCGGTGATGAGTCCCGCGATCAGCTCCGGCTGGCGCTTTGCCACTTCCGCCGTCGCTTCTTCATCCGACATGCCGCGCTGCTTCAAGGTTTCCACCGCCTCGCGCATCTCGCGCTTCAACATCGAAAGCGTCACCACGTCGGCATTCACCTGCGCGATCACTTCGTCAACCACCGTCGGCGCAGCTTCTTCTTGCGCTTTGACCAACGGTGCGCTTAAAAACAGCAATAGGGCGACGGGGAGAATCGCCAATCGGCCAATTAAAAATTTTGAGTTCACAATCTACTCCTTATAAAACTTGTGGGGAATCGTCAACAGAAAATTGATCCCGCCTCAGCGATGATCAAACATCAGAAGGCGCTTCGCTTTTGCAAGAATCGAAAAACTTCAATCGTGTTTCGGTCGGGAACAAAGGTCGGGTGGCAAACAAAAATCGCGCGTAAACTCGTTTGCTTTCAGCATCAAGATTACGGTTCCAAATTTGAAACGACAGTTTAATCCTTCGCGCTGATTTCGAGCAACAGCCGCCGCGCCTCTTCGATTACATTCTCCGCTTCGTCCTCCGCCAATTCGACGCGCAACACGCCGCTCGGAGCGAAACTCGCGCCCGCACGTTCGCTTACTAAAGCGAGTAATTTATCCGGCGCAACGCGCGCCCGCTCGCTCAACTTGATCGCCAAGCCTTGCGGCGTCGCGTCAACCGAAATCACATTCATCTCCTCAGCCGTGCGACGCAAACGCGCATAAGCGAAAAGGCGTTCGACCGATTCGGGAATGCGCCCGTAACGATCTTGAGTTTCAGCGCGAATGGCGCTGAGCATTTCATCGTCGCGCGCCGAAGCGATGCGCTTGTAAGTGCGAAGGCGCTGCCCCATGTCGGAGATGTAGTCTTCAGAAATCGAAACATCAACGCCGAGATTTAGTGATACGCTCGCTTCATCTTCAACCGTCTCGCCGCGCAATTCCGCAACGGTGCGCTCAAGCATCTGCGTGTAGAGATCAAAGCCGAGCGCATCCAGATGCCCCGACTGTTGCCCGCCCAGCAAGTTTCCCGCCCCGCGCAACTCTAAATCTAACGCCGCAATGCGAAATCCCGCGCCTAAATCCGAAAACTCACGAATCGCGGCAAGGCGTCGGCGCGCAATCGGCGTCAAGGTCAACTCCGATGGGATGAGGAGATAAGCGTAAGCGCGGCGACTGCTGCGCCCGACGCGCCCGCGCAATTGATAAAGCTGCGAAAGACCGTAATTGTCGGCGCGATTTATGATGATCGTGTTGGCGCGCGGGATGTCTATCCCGTTTTCGATGATCGTCGTCGAAACCAGCACGTCGTATTTATAAGCGATAAAGTCGAGCATCACCGCTTCCATCTCCTTCTCATTCATCTGCCCGTGCGCCACGCAGATGCGCGCCTGCGGCACCAGACGCCCGACGAGCGCCGCAATCGTGTCAATGGATTCAACGCGGTTGTGAATGAAAAACACCTGCCCGCCGCGCCCTAGCTCCAACTCAATCGCCGACTTGATCACGGATTCCGAGAACTGCACGACCTGCGTGTTAATCGAGAGACGATCACGCGGCGGAGTCTCGATCACCGACATATCGCGTAAACCCATCAGCGACATATTAAGCGTGCGCGGAATCGGCGTCGCGGATAAAGTTAAAACGTCAACGCGCTTCTTTAATTGTTTAAGTCGCTCTTTGTGCGCGACGCCGAAGCGTTGTTCTTCGTCAACGACGACGAGTCCGAGATCGCGGAAGCGCAAATCCTTCGACAAAATCCGGTGCGTGCCGACGAGAATATCAATCTCGCCGCGCTCGACTTGCTCGACGACTGTTTTCTGCTCCTTCGGCGTGCGAAAACGCGATAGTAATTCGACGCGCACGGGAAACGGGGCGAAGCGCCGTCGCATCGTCTCAAAGTGCTGGTAAGCGAGAACAGTCGTCGGCGTTAACACGGCCACCTGCTTCGAGTCCATCACGGACTTAAACGCGGCGCGCATCGCCACCTCCGTCTTGCCGTAACCGACATCGCCGCACAAAAGGCGATCCATCGGCGTCGCGGCTTCCATGTCCTGTTTCACATCTTCAATCGCCGTCGCCTGATCCGGCGTCGGTTCATACTCAAAGCTTTCTTCCAACTCGCGCTGCCAAGGCGTGTCGGCCGGGAAGGCGTAGCCGCGCACGAGTTTTCTTTCGGCGTAAAGACGCAAGAGTTCATCGGCCATATCGCGCATCGCGCGCTTGGCTTTCGCCTTCGTCTTCTGCCAGCCTAATCCGCCGAGACGATCAAGCGTCGGCTCGTGCCCCTCCGCGCTCGAATAACGCTGCACCAAGTCGAGACGTTCGACCGGAACATACAACTTTGCGTCGTCCGCGTAAGTGAGCAGCATAAACTCGCCCTTGCGCGTGCCCAAATTAAGGGTCTGTAAATTGTTAAAGCGCGCGATGCCGTGATCAATGTGGACGACGTAATCGCCCGGTTTTAGATCACGGAAGTCCGAGAGAAAGGCGGCCGTTTTTGAACGCCGCTTTCCGTCGTTCGCCTTTGCAGTTGTCGTTGCGCGTCGCTCCGGCGCGTCTGTGCTCGCTTCATCAAATAGATCGCTTTCGGTGTGAACGATGAGTTTCGCGTCCGGCAACTCAAAGCTGTGTGAGAGACGCGCAATCGTCGCAATCGCGCCGCCTGCGCGGAGTTCATCTTCGCCCGCGTCTGTTTTCGAGAGCACGAGCCGCACACTCACTTCGTAATCACTGAGCATTTCGGCGACGCGCTCGGCAAGCCCCGCGCTCGGCATCGCAAACAAAGTCGTCATTCCCTCTTCGTGCTGTCGCTTGAGATCGCGGGCGAGGTCGGGGATGCGTCCGTGATAGCGGCGCGCGGCGCGCGCGCGCAGTTCAACTTCCGCCGCCTTCTCGCTCGACGGGAAAAGAAATAGCGGGCTGCTGCTTGCGCGCGGCTTCCCGAAATCAACTTGCGGCGCTTCCGCCACGCCCGCAAAGCTTTCGTCAACTTGCGCCGCCGCGCGCCCCAGAGTTCGCAACTCAACTCGCTGTTTCTCGTCGAGCCTCGCGCGTAACTCTTCAACTGTTAAATACAATTCTTCAGGCCGCAAGCCGATCTCATCCGCCGCGTCCGTCTCTGCAAAGCGGCGCGCTAATGTGTCATACAATTCACCGAGCGAGCGTTCGATGACGCCCGGCTCATCAATGACGAGCACCGCATCGCGTAGGTAATCGAACGCGCTTGCCCGCGTCTCTTGCAGAAGTCCGATCAACCATTCCCAACCGGCAAACGTCTCGCCCGCGTCGGCAAACTCCGTGCGGTCAAGCAGAGCGCGCGCAAAGCGTTCATCTCCCCAACGCTCGCGCGCCGCTTCAGCCCACAACTTAAAATCATCTCGCTTAACGGCCAACTCGCGCATCGGTCTGATCGCGGTTTCTTTCAATTGCCTTGTCGAGAGCTGTGTCTCAGGATCAAATTCGCGGATCGAATCAACCGTATCGCCGAAGAACTCGACGCGCACGGGAAGCTCGTTGCCCGGCGACCACACATCGAGGATGCCGCCGCGCAAACTCCACGCGCCCATTGAGCGCACCGGGTCTTCGCGCACGTAGCCCGAAGCGATGAGTTGTTCGACCAAAGTTTCCGGCGCGTAGTCTTCATCGCGTTTGAGATTTGCGCCCGCGCGCTTAAGTTCTTCGACGGTGACGGTGCGACGCGCAAGCGCGCGCGCCGACAGCAGCACGAAATCCGCCCCGCCGTGCGCGAGTTGCCAGAGCGTGAGCGCGCGCCGCTCAAGCGTTTCGGCGTGCGGTGAAACGCCCGCGTAAGGGTCGGTTTCCGAAGCAGGCAGCACAAGCATTGCATCTGCATCCGATTTCTCTTCGCCTCCAAGCGCCGCGTGCCACACGCGCACGTCTCTCTCCCACGCCTCCAAGTCGCGCCCCGACTCGACCACGAGCGCAAAGCTTCTGTTTGTTTCGCGTTGCAGCGCACAGAGAGCGAGCGCACGCGCTGAAGGCACGCTCAACCCGCTAATCGAAATTACGCGCGCGCCGCCTTGCACCGCCGCCACGAGACGACGAAACTCTTTTGTCTCCACCACGCGCCGCCACAAATTCCCCAACGCCGAAGCGGTCTCTGTCGTGCTACTCATCTTCTGTCACACACTGCTCTTACTCGAACGAAATCCAACTCAGCTTGCCGCAGAGTTTTTGATGCGTTCGATGATCCCCGTCGTTGATGCGCCCTCAGTTAAAGGCAGCGCGAGCACGCGCCCGCCTGCGCGCTCAACCTCCTCGCGCCCGTGAATCTCATCAAGCTGATAATCGCCGCCCTTTACCAACACGTCCGGCACAAGCTCTCCGATCAACTTGCGCGGCGAATCTTCATCAAAGATTGTGACATAATCCACCGCGCTTAACGCCGCAAGCATCTCGGCGCGCTCGCGTTCATTCATCACCGGACGGTTCGCGCCCTTCAACTCGCGCACCGCGCGGTCGCTATTGATTGCAACCAGCAACACGTCGCCCAGCGCACGCGCCACCGCAAGATAACGCACGTGCCCGACGTGCAAAATATCGAAACAGCCGTTTGTAAAAACCAGCCGCTTGCCCGCCACACGCAAACCTTCGCGCACCTTAAGTGCATCTTCCCGCGTCAACACTTTTCCATTCATGATTAGTTGAGAAGAATTTATCACGTTTATCGCGCCTGATAAATGAATGAGAAAACCATGACACGACTCGCAGTGAAATTTAAGATTCCAAATACGGCGCGAAGCCTCTTGGTTTGTCTTAACTTTATCCTTTCGCCCTCCGCCTTCCGCCTTTGCTTCGTTTGCGCTTTCCCCACGCGGCTCTCTATAATCCGCGTCTTAAACATTATGAGCAACGAACCGGAAATTTTTGACTTCATCGAAGACAACGATCAGACGCGCGCGCGCCGCGAACACTTGCAAGCTCTCGCCGCGCTCGTCGGCAACGTCTATCCAAACAAATTTGAGCGCAGCCGCGTCTTCAATCCGCCGCACGAAGATACGATCACAGCCGTCATCAACGAAGACGCGCTCACGAAGATTGTCGGCAACGAAACGTTTAATGAAACTTTCTCTTCGCTGCGCCGCAAAGCGCGACAAGGCGAAAAGCCCGCGCCGGAAGAAACCGAACAGGCTAATAATTTTTTGAATAAAATCCGTGTGAGGCTCGCCGGACGCCTCGCCGTGCCGCCGCGCGTGATGGGCAAAGCCGCGTTCGTGCATCTTTCAGACGGCGTCTCGCGTCTGCAAATCTACGTGCGCAAAGCCGACGTGACAGGCGTGCGAAACGACAACAGCACTGATCCGGTTGACGGCTGGCAACTCTTCAACCTTCTCGATCACGGCGACTTTATCGGCGTCACTGGCTATCTTTTCGTCACCAAGACGGGCGAGCTTTCCGTCCACGTCGAAGAGCTTCAATTCCTCGCCAAAGCCCTCGTGCCGATGCCAGACAAACTGCACGGCATCAGCGATCCCGAAGTCCGCCAGCGTCGCCGCTACGCCGATCTGCTCGCCGGAAGCTTGAAGATCGAAACCGAGACGGACGCGGACGAAGCGACGCGCGAACTTAGCCCACGCGAAACATTCGAGCGACGCGCAAAACTGATCCGCGAGATGCGTCACTTCCTTGATGAACACGAATTCACAGAAGTCGAAACGCCGATGCTCACGCCGGTTGCGACGGGCGCGGCGGCGCGTCCGTTCGTCACGCACCACAACGCGCTCGACATCACGCTCTACGCCCGCATCGCGCCGGAGCTTTACTTAAAACGCCTGCTCGTCGGCGGCTTCGAGCGCGTCTATGAAC
>JACDAW010000447.1 GCA_013695245.1 Pyrinomonadaceae bacterium
CGTTGTATCCTCTTCCCGCTTGACCACAAGCGCGCTTGATTAAAAATAAAGAAAGGCAACATCAAAGATGAAGAGTGTACAAAAAGCGATTGTTGTTTTAGCCGTCTCGCTACTCGTCGCCGCGCAAGCGACGGAAGCGAGGACGAGAACGAAACAAGGAAAGACGCAAGAAGTGACATTGCGCGGGCGTCTCGGACGGACGGTTGAAGCGGGAGGCTGGTTAATCATCGCCGACGGAAAGAAGTATCTCATTCTTAACGCCGGACGCTTTCAAACGGAGTCGTGGTTTCGTGAAGCGGCGGAAGTGGAAGCGACGGGCACGGCGAAGCCAGACACGATCACGACCTATCAAGAAGGCATGCCGTTTGAGGTTCGCACGATGCGCGCCGTTGGCAGCAGTGCCGGAACGAATAACGTTGCGACGACAACCAACGCAGGCATCACGCGCGTGCTTGTGACGGGCGACTCAATCGTGCAGGCGCAGCCGGATACGGCCGTCGTCACCGTTGCGGTTGTAACACAGAGCGCAACGGCGCTCGTCGCGCAGCAGGAGAATGCGACGCGCACCGAAGCGGTGCTTCGCGCCGTGCGCGCGGCGGCAGGCGCGGGCGCGGAAATCAAGACGAGCGGCTACAATCTTCAACCGCAATATAACTACCAGCAAAATCAACCGCCGACGATCACAAGCTATCAAGCGACTAACAGCGTGACGGTAACCCTGAGCGATCTGACGAAAGTTGGCCCCGTAATTGACGCGGCGGCGCAGGCCGGAGCGAACAACGTCAGCAATCTTTCATTCATCTTGCGCCGCGACCGCCCCGCGCGCGATCAAGCTTTGACCGAAGCCACGCGCGAAGCTTTAAGCAAAGCGCAGGTGATGGCGCAGGCGCTCGGCGGGCGCGTCATCCGCATCGTCGAAGTTCAGGAAGCAGGCGCAGGTAGGCCGCCGATTGTTGAACGCGAAGCAAACCAATTCGTCAGAGGAAGGACATCTCAAGCCGACACGCCGATTGAAACCGGAACGCTCGACATCAGAGCGCAGGTGCAGTTGATCGCAGAGATCGAGACGCGGCAGTAATCTTTCTCCAGTTTCATGTCTCGTGCAAATCGAAATTTGTTCCGGCTGACAATCTCCGTCGAAGCAGGTATAATCTCCGTAAGTTCCCCTTCAGTTTAATCGAGAAGAAGCGCGTGCGACGCACGAAGCCTCCGCCCGCGCTTCTCGTCGCGTCTTTATGCGGAACGGATTAAGCCCCCGCAGTTCTTTTATCGAATTTTTTGGGAGGACAACAACGATGTCGAGATACCGCGATGGTAGAGATGATAGTGTGAATTATCCGGCGCGGCGCACCGGGCGCAGGAGCTACGCCGAAGAACGCTTCGACGAATCGCAAGCGCGCGGCGATCATAATCCGGGTGGAAGCCTTCGCCCCGATGATTACGGCGAAGATTATGTCAACGCCCGCAACCGCAGCAACACGATGCCTTACGGCGACCGCGAAGATTACACGCGCGGGGGTGGCGGCTACGGCGGCGGACGCGCCGATTACACGGGCACGAGCGGCGCGACGGGACGCGGGCTTGACCGCGACGATTACGGGCGGATGCGTTCCGAAGACGAACGCGGGCGCGAGGGGTCGCGCAATTATCAAGGCGGGGGCGCATCGCGTTCGCACGTGCGCTGCCGCGACATCATGACGCGCGACGTGACGGTTGCGACGCGCGACACCACTCTGCAAGAAGTCGCCGTGTTGATGCGCGATGAGGATACGGGCGTGATCCCCGTTGTCGAACCTGTTGATGCAACGGTGCGCGCCGGACAAACTGATGATTCGCGCCGGAATGAGCGGGGTGCGGGCAACGGTAAACTGGTCGGACTGATCACCGACCGCGACATCGTTGTGCGCGCCATCGCTGAAGGTAAAGATGCGAGCGTGCGCGCCGAAGAGATTATGACTTCCGACGTGCACACCGCGCAGCCGAACGACCGCGTGCTTGACGCGATCCGCAAGATGGGAGACAAACAGGTGCGACGCATCCCCGTCGTTGACCGCGACGGCAACTTGCGCGGCATTATCTCGATGGCCGACGTGGCGCTTGAGACGGAGGCGGATCGGGAGTTAGCCGATGCGCTCGAAGAGATTTCAAGCGGTTCATCCTTCTGGAGCAAGATGTTCGGCTGAAGCTGAAACTTCGATGTAGAGGTTTTGAAACTTCAAAGGCGGCGCGCGAGTTTTCCCGGAAGACGAACGCGCCGTCAAACTTTTTGCGGGTCTCGGTGTTGTTGCCCGTTTCTCGCACAATCGTGTATCTTTCCGAAAGATTTTAATTCCAATTTGGAAGCGTTAAGATTCAATATAAATTTGTGTATTCTTCGATCACAAATTTATATTGAACCAAAGTTTCAGGAAGCAACTTCAATGGCTGAATCAATTGAGCGGTTTTTTCGGTTGATGCCTGTGGGACGCCGGATGCGCCCCTCGGAGCGCGCATGGTGTCCGGCGGCGGATGTGTGCGAGATTAAAGAAGGATGGTTCGTCGTCGTTGATCTGGCGGGCGTGTGCCCCGACGAAATTGAGATTACGGCCGAAGGCTCCGTGCTCCACATCACGGGCACGCGGCGCGACGGTCTGTACCGCGAAGGCATCTCTTACTATCAACTTGAGATCACTTACAGCCGCTTCGAGAAGCGTATTCAATTCCCATGTTCGATTGACGACACACAGATCGAGCGCGATTACCGCGATGGACTGTTAATTTTGCGGCTGCGGCGACTCGGCGACTGCAAGTAAGAGCGAACCTTTTAACGTAATCTTATCAACAAGGCGTATTCATTCATGACTGAGAATCCAAACAACGAAAGCTCGCCAGAAGAACCATCGCAAGCACAACAAAAGACGCAGGAAGACGAGCAAACAGCGCAACCCTTCGAGATCGCCGTGCTGCCTTTGCAGAACACGACACTTTTCCCCGGCACGTTTGTGCCCCTGACGGTCGGGCGCAAGCGTTCGATTGCGGCCGTCGAAGCGACGCTCGCCACGGAAGAAAAACTAATCGCATGTTTTAGCGTGCGCCCCGACAAATCGAGCGACGCGGAAGCCATCGCATCAGACCTCAACGATGTCGGCACGCTCGTAATGGTTAAGCGCATGATGCGCAACGAGGAGGGCATTCAACTCATTGTGCAAGGGACGGAGCGCGTGCGCATCGTCCGTTGGATACACGAAGAGCCATACCTGCGCGTCCGTGTGCGCATCTTGCCCGCACCCGTCGTCATCAGCGCGGAAGAGACGGAAGCGCTGCATCTCAACATGCAGTCGCTCATTCAGCAAGCTTTAGCGATGCTGCCGCAAGTTCCGCCTGAAGTGCGCACGGCCGTCTTAAGCGCAAACGATCCCGTGCAACTCGCCTACTTTCTCGGCTCCATTCTCGATCTCGGCGAAGAGCAAGAACAACAGATGCTCGCCGCCGACACGACCGACGAACTGCTGCGCCTCGCCTATGCTCGCCTCGCGCGCGAAGTTGAAATCCTCCAACTGCGTTCGCGCATCGCTAACGAAGCGCAAACCGAGATGAACAAAGCGCAGCGCGATTACATTTTGCGCCAGCAGATGAAAGCCATCCAGAAGGAATTAGGCGAAGACGAAGGCGGCGAAAAAGCGGAAGCCGAGATGATGCGCGAACGATTAGAGACGGCCGATCTGCCCGAAGACGTGCGCAAAGAAGCCGACCGCGAACTCAAGCGCATGGAGAAACTTCCCCAAGCCGCCCCTGATTATCATGTGATCCGTACTTACCTCGAATACGTGCTTGAACTTCCGTGGAAGAAGGCGACGGAAGACAAGCTCGATCTTGCGGAAGCGCGTCGAATCCTCGACGAAGATCACTACGGACTGGAAGACATCAAAGAGCGCATCTTAGAGTTTCTGGCCGTGATCAAACTGCGCCCCGACACGAAAAGTCCGATCCTCTGCTTTGTCGGCCCTCCCGGCGTCGGCAAGACTTCATTGGGACGCTCGATTGCGCGTTCGCTCGGTCGTGAGTTTGAGCGTTTATCTTTGGGCGGCGTGCGCGATGAAGCGGAACTTCGCGGGCATCGTCGCACATACGTCGGCGCGATGCCCGGACGCATCATTCAATCTTTACGGCGCGCAGGCGTCAACAACCCCGTAATGATGCTTGACGAAATTGACAAGCTCGGCGCGGATTTCAGAGGCGATCCGGCCGCCGCCCTGTTAGAGATTCTCGATCCGCAACAGAACAACTCTTTTCGTGATCATTATCTCGATCTGCCGTTCGACCTCTCGAAGGTTTTCTTTATCGCAACGGCGAATCAACTCGCGCCGATTCCGCCGCCTCTGCGCGACCGCATGGAGATCATCCAACTCGCGGGCTATAGCGATCAAGAGAAACTTCGCATCGCACGTCAATACCTCGTGCCGCGCCAGACGCAAGAGAACGGTTTAAGCGAAGACCAATTCGAGATCACGGACGACGCGATTGCGCTTTTAGCCGCGCGCTATTCACGCGAGGCGGGCGTGCGCCAGCTTGAACGTATCATCGGCAGCGTTGTGCGGAAAGCCGCATTGCGTATCGCGCAGGGGCAGGCGGAGAAAGTCTCGGTTGATACAAGCGACATTAAGGAGTTGCTCGGTGCGCCGAAGTTTTACCCGGAAGAGGCGCGCGCGGAGTTGACTGTCGGTGTGGCGACCGGCATGGCGTGGACGGAGATGGGCGGCGAGATTCTTTTCATCGAAGCGACGCTCCTGCCGGGCGGATCGGGTTTAACGATCACGGGTCAACTCGGCGAAGTGATGCAGGAATCGGCCCGCGCCGCACGCTCCTATTTGTGGGCGCACGCCGCCGAGTTTGGTATCAACCCCGATGTGTTTAAAAATTACGGCGTGCATCTACACGTTCCCGCCGGGGCGATTCCGAAAGACGGCCCCTCGGCGGGTGTAACGATGGCTTCCGCGCTCGCTTCCGTCTATACAGGTCGGCGCGTGCAACCAAACACTTCGATGACAGGCGAGATCACGCTCTCAGGTCTCGTGTTTCCGGTTGGCGGCATTAAAGAGAAAGTTTTAGCCGCGTATCGCGCCGGTATTCGCCGCATTATCCTTCCGGCGCGCAATGAAGCCGACCTTGAAGACATCCCGGAAGACGTGCGCAACGAACTGCAAGTCGTGT
>JACDAW010000460.1 GCA_013695245.1 Pyrinomonadaceae bacterium
TTATTCGTAGTTAACGTTCGCCGGGCAGCTTATACTGTTCGACAAAACGCTCCGTGAGTTTCGCCTCAAAGACTTACGGAGCGTTCTTCATTTTCAGCGTATGCGGACGGTGAAACTCACGCTGCCCGTGTTGTTCGGCGGCGTTTGACTCAACGTGTCTGTAAAAGTCCAGCGAATGTTTGTCAACGCGCGGTCGTCTCGCCATGCTCGTCGTATCGGCGCGCATAATGTTCCGCACGATCTCAACTACCTCGTCGAGCGTCCCGGCTTCCTCGCGTCGAATTGGAAGCGCGTGCCGTGAAAAATCTGATAGTTGCGCTTTATCTTCCGTTTGTTGTGACATTTATAAAGCTAGGATTTCTTCAGGAACGATCAAAAGCGGCACAAGTTTACACTTTGCAAAGGCAGAACAAAATGAAAATCTTTCTGGAAGCGTTGATATACGCGGCGGGTATGGACTTCCTTAGCGTTGCTCTCTTCAAATCACGTTGAAGATTGAAGGTGTTAGCGCTGCACCGGATTATTAATCATCGCGCAAGAGACAAAGAGAAATTGAGGGCACTCGTTCATACATAAACGACTGCCCTCAAAATTTGAAGCGTTTAAATAACGTCTCAATCTGCGACGGGAGCAACGGCGCGCACGGCTTCCGAGACTCCGTCCGCATACTTTTTAAAATTCTCGTTGAAGCGGCGGGCGAGGTCGCGCGCCTTCGCGTCGTAAGCCGCTTTGTCTTTCCACGTGTTGCGCGGCGTCAATACTTCGGCCGGAACGTCTGGACATGAAACGGGAACGCCGACGCCGAAGACGGGGTCGGGACGCGTCTCGATCTGCGCGAGTGAGCCGTTTAAGATCGCGCGGATCATGGCGCGCGTGTATTTGATCTTCATGCGTTCACCTTCGCCGTAAGCTCCGCCTGACCAGCCTGTGTTAACGAGCCAGCAGGTTGCTTTGTGCTCCGCCATACGCTTGCCTAAGAGATCGGCATAGACGCCGGGATGCAAAACCATAAAGGGCGCGCCGAAGCAAGTTGAGAATGTCGCTTCGGGTTCTTTGCCCAAGCCTTTCTCCGTGCCCGCGATCTTTGCGGTGTAGCCGGAGAGAAAGTGATACATCGCCTGCTCAGGCGAAAGTCGTGAGACGGGCGGCAGCACGCCAAAGGCGTCGGCCGTTAACATGATGATGTTCTGCGGATGACCGGCATAGCCTTCGGGGACGATGTTCGGAATCGAAGTCAGAGGATAGGCGGCGCGCGTGTTCTCAGTTTTGGAAGCGTCATTCAAATCGAGCGAGCGATCCTTTTCGTCAACGATAACGTTTTCTAAAACAGTCCCGAACATACGCGTCGTTTGATAAATGGCGGGTTCGGCTTCGGCCGAAAGGCGAATCACTTTCGCGTAGCAGCCGCCTTCAAAATTAAACACGCCGCTCTGTGACCAGCCGTGTTCGTCATCGCCGATCAGTCGGCGTTCGGGGTCGGCGCTCAGAGTGGTTTTGCCTGTCCCTGAGAGTCCGAAGAAAACGGCCGTATCGCCACGCTCGCCGACGTTTGCCGAGCAGTGCATACTCATCACGCCTTGCTGCGGCAGCAGGTAATTCAAGATCGTAAAGACACTCTTTTTTATTTCGCCTGCGTAGGATGTGCCGCCGATAAGAACAAGGCGTTGGCTGAAGTCGAGCAGGATAAACGTTGAAGTGCGCGTGCCGTCGCGCGTCGGTTCGGCGCGGAAGCCGGGGAGATCAATAATCGTGAATTGCGGTGTGTGCTCGGCTTCGTCTTTTTCGATTAGAAGCGTGCGCGCAAAGAGCGAGTGCCACGCGAGTTCGGTGATGATGCGCACGGGCAGTTGGTATTTCTCATCAGCTCCGCCGAAAACATCTTGCACGAAAATGTCGTGCTCCGCCGCGTAAGCCATCATCCGGTCGCGTAGCGCGTTGAACTTCGCTTGGTCAAACTCTTTATTAACTTCGCCCCACCATACTTTATCTGCGCTGGAGGCTTCGCTGACAATCGCTTTGTCTTTCGCCGAACGCCCCGTGTGCTCGCCCGTGTCAACGACGAGCGCGCCGTGTTCGGAGAAAACACCTTCCTTGCGGCGCGCGATCTCTTCATAGAGTTCGGGCGTAGTAAGATTCCAATAAACCTTCCCTGCGCTTTGCGCGGCGATGCCGAGTTGCTCTAGTCCTTCTGCCTTCGGCCTGTGTCCCAGTTGCTGCATTAAAGCTCTCCCTAAAAATAAAGTATGAACGATGGAAGAAGTCGGGAATCAGAAGACGAAATAAAAACAAACTGCTCTCGATTCTGACTTCTAACTTATGTCTCCTTATTCTTTATCGCTCATTGTCTCTGTTCTGGCGTTCGCGCGCTAATTCGCGGAGGGCGACGGCCAAGTCGCGCGCGGCGCGCTCGACGCGGTCGGCGCAGGCAACGAGTTCTTGCGAATCACTGTGTGTGGGCGCGGTGACGGCTTCGCGCGCGTGGCGAATCTCGCGCGTCAGGCGTTCGGCTTCCGATGCTGTTTCTTGTTCGGCGCGCGTCGGCGGCTGAGATGAAAAAGTTGATTTAGTGCTCACGAATTTAACCCGATGGATTGTGTGCCTCGTCCGCGCTTTGGCTGCGTCAACGGTCGCTCCAACAATCAATCGCCCTTGCTCGACGGACGCGCTGCTGCTTGTGCTTAGGGAACAGCCGCGTCTCGTGTGATCAAATATTGTTCAAATTATGAATTCGGCGTAAGTGCTTTTTACATCAACGAAGGGTTGTGGATCAAGTCGCCTACGCGTTATTACCCTCGCGTGTTCGCGCTTTCGCTCGTTCCAGCAACCTGCGTGTGAATGCTCTCATCACTCGAACGCTGACGCACAAGCGCGCGCAGTTCCTCCATCTGATCGTTTTGCAGACGCCGCATCGAGCGCGTTAAATCTTGAAGCATCTGTTCGCTCTTGAGATTCACCTTGAAATCATTTTCCGCCGCGAGGCGATCTTTCGTCGCCGAACGGTTCTGCGACATCATAATGATCGGAGCTTGAAATGCGGCGAGCGATGAAAGAAGCAGATTCAAAGCGATAAACGGAAACGGATCGAACGCGCCGTTCGGATCAGCCGGGTTGCCCGTGCGCGCCCACGCGATGTAAGTGTTGAGCGCCATCCATGCGACGAGCACGCCGCCGAAGATGAAGATGAACGTCCACGAACCACCGAAAGTTGCGACGCGGTCGGCGATGCGTTCGCCGAAGGTCATCCGCTCCTCCATCTCATCATTGACGTTGCGCGTAATGCGTTCTGAAACGATCTGATTCGTCTGGCGCAAACGCAAGCCGATGTGACGGATCATATCCACGGCAACAGCCGGGTGAGCAAGCATAAAGGAATGAAAATCTTTTTGACTGAGACGGTAGAGTTCGCTCTCAATTGTGCATGTCGCGGTCGCCGAACGCTCGCCGCCATCAAGCACAGCGAGTTCGCCGAAGAACGCGCCCGCTTCCAGAAGCGCAAGCGTCACTTCGTTCGTGTCCGCATCGCGCGTCCAGATGCGCACCCTGCCGCGACGAACGATGTACATCGCGTCGCCCGGTTCGTTCTCGTGAAAGATCGTTTCGCCGTCTTGAAAAGTCGTTTCCTTCAAAAGCCCGGCCAGCGACGCGATCTCTTCCGGCGCAAGACTTTTGAAAAGCGGAATGGCGGCGACGGCTTGCCGTTGCGTGTCGAATTCTTCAGCAATGGGGGGAGATGACATGATCGAAGTTCGTCCTTAAGCTTCGTGTGAGCAAGATGCAAAGTGGCATCAGTTTGAGCACAAAGAATTTATCATCAGTGACCGTCAGGCGACAACCTTGTTCACGCTGTGATGCAAACTCAAAGATAAAAGCAAAAGTCAGGACGTTGAAATCAATCATTCCTTCATCGCTGACTTTTGCTTCTGATTTTTTGCTTTGGGTCGCTTTAGTTGTTAAGCATCCCCAGTTGCCACATGAGGAAGCTCATCGAGTCGGTCAAATCTTCGATCTGTTTGTTGACGGGAGTGCCGCCGGAGTGTCCCGCTTTTGTGTCGTAATGCAGCAGAATGGGGCGGTCTGAAGCGGTCGAGGCTTGCAGGAGCGCAGCCATCTTGCGCGCGTGCAAGGGATCAACGCGCGTGTCGGCGTCGCCCGTGATGAACATCACCGCCGGATATTTCGTTCCCTTCTTAACGTTGTGATAAGGCGAATAGCGGCGGATGTATTCAAACTGTTTCGGGTCTTCGGCCGATCCGTATTCGGGAACCCAGAAGCGCGCGACGAGGAAACGCTGGTAGCGCAACATATCGAGCAGAGGATACGAACAGATCACGGCTTGATAGAGATCGGGTCGCTGCGTGAGCGCCGCGCCGACAAGTAAGCCGCCATTTGAGCCGCCCGAAATGGCAAGGCGCGACGGATTGGTATATTTGTTTTTGATCAGCCATTCGGAGGCGGCGATAAAATCGTCGAACACATTTTGCTTGCGCTCGAACATTCCCGCCTTGTGCCACGCCTCGCCATACTCGCCGCCGCCACGCAAGTTGGCGACGGCATAGACGCCGCCCTGCTCCGCGAGGAAAGCGGCCGTGGCGGAGAAGCCGGGTGTGAGACTTGAGTTGAATCCGCCGTAGCCGTAGAGAAGCGTGGGGCGATTGCCGTCAAGCTTCAAGCCTTTTTTGTAAACGAGAAACATCGGAATGCGCGTGCCGTCTTTCGACGTGTAGAAGATTTGCTTCGTCTCGATCTCTTCGCTTCGTACTGGCACGTTGATGCGCGCCCAGACTTCTTGTTTGCCGGTTGAAACTTGGTAGCGATAGATCGTTGCGAGCTGCCCGTAGGAACTAAACGAGTAGAAGGCTTCGTCTTCTTTCCAACGCCCGTTGATGCCGCTTGCGCTCCCCAAAGTCGGGAACGTGATTTCGCGCAGTTGTTTTCCTTTATCGTCAAACATACGGATGCGCGTCACCACGTCTTCAAGGTAGCTGGCGAAGATTCGTCCGCCTGCGAGCGACATCCCGTTGAGCGTCGCTTTCGTTTCCGGCACGATGGTGCGCCAATTCTTCATCTCAGGATTTTTGAGATCAACTTCGACGATCTTACCGTTCGGGGCTTCGTAGTTGGTAAACATAAAGAAGCGGTCGCCGATGGCTTGCCCGCCGAAACGCGCGTCCATTCCGGTAGCGAGCGGCTTTATAGCC
>JACDAW010000391.1 GCA_013695245.1 Pyrinomonadaceae bacterium
AGCGCGAAACAGCGCACGAGTTGCCGGAATTTACGCTCACTAATTTTGGAACACCGGTAATAACGGTTTAGTTGTTCCATCGCAGTAGCTTAGCACTTTCATTTAGGTGCTTTGCTACTCTAGAGCCAACGGTATTATCAAGCATCGTGCGTGATAATGCGCTAATTTTGAGTTTTACCACGCACACTGCCGCTTAATCAGTAGTTATGCGTCTCTTTACATTCTGAGGATTAATATGCGGATATTGTCTCTTTTAGTAACTCCTATATTATTTACATCTACATTTACTTGGGCGCAGGATAAACCAACTGTTTGCTCTGCAATTGAGGCAGCAATATCAAGTAAAGTGCCGGAATGGAAGCTCTCGAAGCCGAGAATCATAAAGTGTCAGGGTTTCACCTTTTACAAATGGAGTTCTAATCAAACAGAAGTTTCTACTCTGATATTTTCCTTTCACTCTGCTAGAGATGCTACAGATTCAATGGCTGATATGTCATTTGACTTTGAGATGTTAGGTATGAAGGTAAGAAGGTTGGAGATGCGCGGCGGGGGTTTGGGAGATGAGAGTTCCGTATGGGCTGGCTCGCATGAAAGTATTGATGATTCTTTTGTAGATGTAGTGTTCCGTAAAGGTAAATTGTTAGTTCATGTAGTTGCGCCGACATTCGAGTTAGCCAAGCAGTTTGCGGGGTATGCTGCTGATGCGATACCCGCCGCATAACAAGTCATTCGAGCGCGACGCCTCGATAGCATGACTCTCATGATGTTTTGTTTCTTCAATTTTAATTTTCCGTCTCCCCGCGCGGCGGCGAAAGCGTATCTTCTCTCCATTCAGGTATTGCTCGCACGCGCTTCACATAGAGCGAAGCTCCCTGAACTTTTTCTACGACGACGCGCTCGCCTGCTTCTAAACGATCTTCACCTTCCGCCGGGTATGCCGTCCAAGTTGATCCGAATAGTTTAACTGCCCCTTCGTGCATCGCCCCGCGACTCGCCGCGATGACTGTCCCGACCTGCCCCGGAAGCGCATCAACACCAGATTTGAGTTCGGAGGTTGTGTCTCCGCGCGTAAAGTAGGTGTTAAAGATTGTTCGTGAAAGCGCTGTGAGCGCAATTGAGATGGCGAAGAAAACGAGAAATTGTAGAGGATAGCCGAAACCGATTATGCTTACTAAAGCGGCCGCGAGCGCGCCGATGCCAAACCATAGCAAAACGAAACCGGGCGTAAATATTTCGGCGATAATCAAAATCACGCCCAACACCGCCCACAAAATTGGCACTAGCATTTCCATCAGTTATCACAAAGCAAAGAATGCGCTTAACGCGTCCATAAAGCTAATCATTTAATTGTTCTAGTCCGAAGATGAATTGCCGAATTTTGTTTACGCGAACACTTTCAGATCGAGCATTCATCAGCACTTTGTGTCTTTAGATTTCGCTTTTCGTTTTCCAGTTTACTGACGAAGACAAAAGGTAAGCGCTGTTTGACTTCCCTTATCCTTTAAACTTCAACCCTTGAATAAATTTTTAGCAATAAACCAGACGTTTGCCGGACGCTCTGCTAAACGTCGCATAAAATACGGATACCAATGTTTACCATAAGGAACATAAATGCGCATGTTGTATCCGTCGCGCGCGAGTTGCTCTTGAAGGTCGCGGCGCACGCCGTAGAGCATCTGGAATTCAAATTTGTCTTTGCCGATGTTCTCCTTCTTCGTATGATCAATCGTCGCCTCGATCATTCTCTCATCATGCGTCGCAATACCGTGATACGTGCCCGAAGATAGCAGCATTCGCATCAGTTTTACATAATTCACGTCAACATCTTTTTTGTCAGGGAAAGCAACATCAGGCCCTTCATTGTAAGCTCCCTTACACAGGCGTATGCGCGCAGGAATTTTCAGCAGATCGCGAATGTCCGTTTCAGTCCGGCGCAAGTAAGATTGCATGACGATGCCCACCGTATTTAAATCAAATTCGCTGCGCAAACGCTTGAATATATCAATCGTCACCTGCGTTACGTCTGAGCCTTCCATATCAACGCGCACGAAGTTGCCGCGTTCCGCTGCTTCAACAACGACAGAGCGGGCGTTTTTATACGCCAACTCCGGGTCAATGCCGAGACCGAACTGCGTGAGCTTGATCGAGACGTTGGAGCGGATGCCCGTCGCGTCAATGCGTGAAAGCACGCGCAAATACTCGCGCACCTCTTCTTCCGTCTCTTCCTTGAGCGTGACGGATTCATTAAGATGATCGAACGAAGCCGTACAACTGAGCTTATTGATTTGGCGGATCGCGTCAACGGCGTCGTCAATCGTTTCGCCAGCGACGAAACGAGTCGTTAAATTCTTGAAGGGTCGGAAGCGCGTCGCAAAATCTTTTAATCCCTCTTGACGCGAAAGGTAAAGCAAAGCGTTTCTGGCAACCATTGTTCCTTTTGTTCCTCAAATAAAAACTCAACCTGATAACGCAGCTTCAAAGTTCTATCGAAGCCATGACATAAATCTCACGATCATCTTTTCTTTAAAACACTTTTCGCGCTTATGGTATGCTTGCGTGTGCTTTCAACTCTCGCGCCCGTATCAATTCTCGCACTGCATTCTACGATTTTGTTTCTTCGCTGAAGATTCAAACACATGCGCTGGAAGCTGTTAATCGTCGCCGCCCTGCTTGCCGCCCTCGCCGGTACGCTTCCCCTTCTGCTAGGTTTCTACTTCGGCGTGATCGGTTCAACTCCTGAAACGTTTAGTGAGTTATTCCTCAAGCCGAACACGAGAATCCTGTTATCTTTGATTCTGCCCGTCGCAACTATTACCTACTCAAGCATCTTCGTCTATCGCCACACCGCGCGGCGGCGCGCACTGCAAGCGACTATCACAGCTTTACTCGCCGTCCTTTTAACATTCGCCGCTCTCAAGCTCGACGCAATGCTTCTCAACAAATCGCCGCGTTCGCACCATTCTTTTCCATCATTAAAGCACGACGCCTAAAACGAAACTTCAACTTTCACGCTTGCTCGTGCAACATCTCAGCGCGCGTCCTTAAGTCCGAAGGTGTCGGGTATGTAGCCGACCATTTTGTGCAGGCGTTTCGGTTCGACGCCGATCTCGATGCCGCCGACCTCGATCTTGCCGCTCGTTGGGCGCAAGAGTCCGGCGAGCATCTTGAGAAGTGTTGTTTTTCCCGCGCCGTTGGGGCCAATCAGCGCGCAGGTTTCGCCCGCCGGAACAAAGAGATTCACGTTTCGCACGGCGGGCTTGGCGTCGTAATATTTGGTGATGTTCGAGGTGCTAATCACTGCCCCAATGATACCACCGTGGCGGTTGCGCACCAATGTTTACTTTTCTATTCGGCGCCGTTTGGTTGCAAACCAAGATCAGCTTGCGCAGGTCGCAGCGCATCAATAACAAAGCGGATGTGTTCGTCTAACTCGACGCCGAGTTCCGCCGCGCCCTGCTTGATGTCTTCACGGTTGACGGTGCGCGCGAAGGCTTTGTCTTTAAGTTTCTTTTTAACGGATGAAACTTCGAGACTTTCGAGATTGCGCGACGGGCGCACGAGCGCGCACGCGACGAGGAACCCGCACAATTCATCAACGGCGAATAGCGCGCGTGCCATCGGCGTATCGCGCGGAACATTCGTGTACGGTGCGTGTCCCATGATCGCGCGAATCATGCGGTCGGGATAGCCGCGCCCGCAAAGTATCTGAGCGCCTTTGTATGGATGCTCCGTTTCACTTGGAAACATTTCGTAATCGAAGTCATGCAGCAATCCGGTAATGCCCCATTCATCAACGTCGGTTTCTCCGCCGCCGTAGCGCAGAGCGCACGCGCGCATCGCCGCTTCAACGGCGAGCGCATGACGGCGCAAACTCTCGCCCTTCGTGTATTCGCCAAGCAATAGCCACGCATCGTTACGGTCAAGCATATTGTTTACCATTGATTTTAGATGTAAATGTTAACGATTATCCGATTTTCGCATGACTTCTGCCCATCATCAACATTTCTGACAGCGTCGGCTTGCCGCGCCTCACGTTCATCAATTAAAATACTGATGAAATTTTTCTTGTCCGATCTAATACATGTCAATTGTTCTTGTCGGGATAAGTCATAAGACAGCTCCGGTCGAAGTTCGTGAGTCGCTCGCGTTTACCGCCGAAGACTGCGCGGATAGTCTTGGCGCACTCGTTGACGGCGTGACGGTGCGCGAAGCGTTGATCCTTTCAACGTGCAACCGCGTGGAAGTGATCGCGGCGACGGGCGACGGGCAGGCGGAAGAAGGCGCGGTGCGCATCCGCGACTTTCTCAGCCGCGAACGACGGATGCCAATCGCGCTGTTCGCCGATCATCTTTACATTCACCGCGACGAAACGGCGGTGCGTCATCTCTTCCGGGTCGCGGCGTCGCTTGATTCGATGGTTGTCGGCGAACCGCAGGTGCTCGGTCAAGTTCGTCAAGCGTATTCTCTGGCAACGGAGCGCGGCGCGGCCGGGCGCGTGCTGCATCGCCTGATGCACCACACTCTGCGTGTCGCCAAGCGCGTTCGCACAGAGACGGGCATCGCCGCTTCGGCCGTCTCCATCAGCTACGCGGCGGTTGAACTGGGTCGAAAGATTTTCAGTTCGCTCGACGGGCGCACCGTGCTCTTAGTCGGCGCTGGCGAAATGGCCGAACTCGCCGCGCGCTATCTTGCGCGCGCCGGAGCCGCGCGCATCCTCATCGCTAATCGCACCGCAGACGCCGCCCGCCAACTCGCGGCGCAGTTCGGCGGCGAAGCGTTTGATCTCGATTCACTTCCGCAGTATCTTTCGCAAGCCGACATTGTTATCTGTTCGACAGCCGCGCCGGATTTCGTCATCACGAAAGCGATGATTGAAGAAACTTCGCCAGCGCGTGGGGCGCGGCCCGTTTTCTTTATTGACATCAGCGTGCCGCGAAACGTCGATCCGGCGATTGGCGAACTCGATGGATTTTTTGTTTACGATGTTGACGACTTAGCGTCCGTTGTTGAAACAAATAAACGCGAGCGCGAACGAGAAGCGGCACGGGCGGAGCTAATCGTGGACGTTGAAGTTGAACAGTTTAACCAGAAACTTCACTACATGAAAATAGGCTCGACGGTTGACGCGCTACGCTACAAATTGCAACGCATCGCCGACGCTGAGTATGAACGCCAACGTCATCGCTTGGGCGATCTCAGCCCGCAACAAGAGCAGGCCGTTCGAGCCTTGATCGAATCAACGATCAATAAAATATCTCACCCCGTTATTCATCGCTTGCGCCGCTCATATGAAACGGGCGAAGCGGAAAACGTGCAGGCATGGCGCGATAGTTTCGGCATTGAAGAATAAAACTTCATTTATCATCGGCTCGCGCGGCTCTCAACTCGCCCTCCAGCAAGCGAAAACAATTCAAACTCGTTTGCAAAGTCTTTCGCCGCGCGTTGAAATTAAAATCGAAATCATCAAAACCACCGGCGACCGTTTGCAAAGCGCGCCGCTCTCAATAATTGGCGGTCAAGGCGTTTTCACGAAGGAACTCGAAGAAGCTTTGCTCGACGAGCGGATTGACATCGCCGTTCACTCGCTCAAAGATTTACCGACCCTGCTTCCAACCGGACTGAGCATCGCTGCCGTTACTGAGCGCGAAGACCCGCGCGATGCCCTCGTGCTTCCCGCAAATTATTCTCAAAATGATTCTTCCCTTTTGCCTTCGCTCGCATCTCTCCGAGAAGGCGCAATCATCGGCACATCAAGCTTGCGGCGCGCTTCACAGTTGAAACATTTTAATCCACGTCTTGTGATCAAAGAGTTGCGCGGCAATGTTGACACGCGTCTCGGCAAACTTGATCGCGGAGAATACGATGCGATTATTTTAGCCGCCGCAGGCCTGCGCCGACTGAATTTAGCGCAACGCATCAGCTCTTACATTTCGATTGAAGAGATTCTACCCGCAGTCGGACAAGGCGCGCTCGCCATTGAGACACGCACAGATGACGATCAAACAAACTCGTTTGTTAAAAACCTTAACCACCAACAAACCGAGCTTGCGTGCACGGCCGAGCGCGCTTTCTTACGCACTCTGGGCGGCGGTTGCCAACTGCCGATTGCCGCGCACGCCGTCGTCTCAAACCGGTTGCAACTCTACGGCTTGGTCGCAAATCACGCGGGCGAAATTTTGCTCCGTGAGTCAATCGAAGGAGAAGCGAACGACGCGCAACAACTAGGCGAGATGCTCGCCGAACGATTAATGAAACGCGGCGCGATACGTTTGATTCAAGATTCGCAGTCTGACGAAACATTAACTTCTCAGTAATATTTTGCTAAAGCAGAGACAGCACAGCTTTCAATTTCCACTTTCAATGCCAGAAAAAGCGTTGCCGCTCCTCCATCGCACGATCCTCGTCACGCGCGCCCGCGCGCAAGCCGAAGAGTTTGCGCATCAACTCGAAGAATACGGGGCGCGCGTCATTCAGTGTCCGATGATTGAGATCGTTGAGCCGGATTCGTATGAGGCGCTCGATGAAGCGATTGGCAATCTTTACGGCTATGATTGGTTGATCTTGACGAGCACGAACGGCGTCGCTCATTTCTTGAAACGTTTAAATTTTAACGGACTTGACGCAAGCGCGCTAGATGATCTGCGCGTCTGCGCCATCGGAGAGCGAACAACCGAAGCGTTGCGCGAAGCATCGGTTCACGTTGATATTGTGCCAGAGGATTTTAAGGCCGAAGGAGTTTTTCACGCGCTGGAAACTTATTTGGGCGGACGCGATAAACTGCAAGGTCAAGTCTTTCTTCTTCCACGCGCGGCCATGGCGCGCGATTATCTTCCGCACGCTTTAGAAACGGCCGGGGCGCGCGTTGACATCGTTGCGGCTTACCGCACAATCCGACCGCAGAATCTCGACCGGGCGCGCATTGAGGCGATGCTCGCGGGCGGCGGAGTTGATTGTATAACTTTCACAAGCTCATCAACCGTCATAAACTTCGCACAGCTTTTCGACACCAATGATTTAAGCGGCTTGCTTGCAGGCGTAAACGTCGCGTGCATCGGCGACATCACCGAGGGAACTGCTGCGCGCTACAACTTACAAACCGACATTCAACCCGCAGAATTCACTACTCTCGCGCTCGCACAGGCGATTGCTGATTTTTATTCGCGGTGAAACTCAAGCGCTGCCTGCCGACGACTAAACTTAATAGCCTTCGCCCGTGATGTGCTAAACTTTATGTGATGTTGAAATCGAAGGTTCTCATCGTTGACGACGAGCCGACAATTGCCGGTGGCTTGCGCGATCTATTTAACGAATGGGGTTTCGACGCAGTGTCGGAGTCAGACGGCGTTGCGGCTCTTGCACGCATCGAAAGCTTTCACCCTTCCGTCATTCTTACTGATGTTCTCATGCCGCGTATGGACGGCTTTACGCTTCTGCGCGAAGTTCATGCTCGTTACCCGGATACGGCGGTGATTCTTCTAACGGGTCGCGGCAATGTCGAGACGGCCGTGCGCGCCATTCGTGAAGAAGGCGCGTATCACTATTTTGAAAAGCCGGTTGAGCCGAACAAGCTGCGCCTTGTCGTTGAACGCGCAATCGAACACACGGCCGCCAAACGCGAAAACGAAATTCTTCGTAAACAATTGCGCGACAGCGGAGCTTTCGGCGAACTCGTCGGGTCTTCGGAAGCGATGCGGCAAATTTACGCTCTCATCGAACAGGTCGCGCCCTCGTCTGCTTCCGTCCTCATCACCGGCGCGTCTGGCACAGGGAAAGAGTTGGTTGCGCGCACGATTCACAATTTAAGTCCGCGAAAACATGCGCCCTTCGTTGCGATTAACTGTTCGGCGATCCCGGAGACGCTAATGGAATCCGAACTGTTCGGGCATGAGAAAGGCGCGTTTACGGGCGCGGCGATGCGGCGTCAAGGATGTTTTGAGCTTGCGCACATGGGGACGCTCTTGCTTGACGAGATCGCCGAGATGCCGACTTTCCTGCAAGCGAAACTTTTGCGCGTGCTTGAAGAGAGAAGCGTACGGCGTTTGGGCGGGCGACAGGAGATACCCGTTAACGTGCGCGTGCTTGCAGCCACGAATAAAAACCCTTTGGAGCAGGTGCGCATCGGTCACTTCCGCGAAGATTTACTTTATCGTTTGAACGTGATCAGTATCGAACTTCCCCCTCTGCGCCAGCGTAAAGACGATCTGCCGCTACTCGCGCAACATCTTGTTGATCAACTCGCTGAAAAACATTCACGTCCGGCGCGCTCCTTAAATCCGGCTGCGCTCGACGCGTTGCAATCCTACCATTGGCCGGGCAACGTGCGTGAGTTGCGCAATGCGATTGAACGCGCCGTGATCATCTGCTCAACCGAGCAGATTCAACGCCATCATCTCGCTCCCTACCCCGTCGAACAACGTCAGCGCGTGCGCATCGAAGATACGATCACGCTTCCCGTCGGCACGCCGATTGACGAAGTCGAGCGGCAGATGATTCTGCGCACCTTGCAGAAAACCGACAACAACAAAACTCGCGCCGCCGAATTGCTGCAAATCAGCTTGAAGACTCTACACAATAAACTCCGTATTTACCGCGAACGCAAACAACTTCCCGAAAGCGTGCCGTATCAACCGACGAATGTTGCGCAATCCGACAACGATTCCGAAAACTAAGAGAAGCTTTGCAGTTTAATTCCAAGCTTGCGCTGCTCTCCGGCGTGATGTTACTTATGGCAGCAAAGTTTATGGCAGTGCTTCTCGTTTTTATTGATGGACTCGGCATCGGCGTGCGCAATGCTGACAATCCGCTTCACCTGCTCGGCACTCGCGCCGAACCGCTTGCTGTTTTCCAAGACGCGGAACCGCAACTGCCTCACAACGGATTGCTTGTGCGCACCGATGCCGCGCTTGGCGTCGAAGGGCGACCGCAGAGCGCATCAGGACAGACGACGATCCTGACGGGCGTCAATGCCCCGGCCGCGCTCGGCTTTCACAAACAGGGTTTTCCAAATGAAACCTTGCGCGAGATCATCCGCGAGCATTCCATCTTTCTACAACTTCGTCGCGCGCGCATTGCTCCAAATGTTTTCGCTAACGCATATACGCCGCGCTTCTTCGAGACGCGCCCGCGCTGGGTTTCAGCTACCACCGTCGCCGTCGAAGCGGCCGGGTTGGAGTTTCGCACACTTCAAGATTTGATTATGGAGCGCGCTCTTTTTCAT
>JACDAW010000488.1 GCA_013695245.1 Pyrinomonadaceae bacterium
CAGATAAATAATTCCGATTGCGCTTCGGATTCTCATCCGAGCGATGATTGGAAGCATGAGGTTTGATGCTCCATTTTCTCACGGGCAGTTCTGAACGCGCTTTATCTTCTGCTCCTTCCACCCAAGCGCCTCGCAGCGAGACAATCGCGGCTAATAGTTTTGATGTGCTTGCCGCCGATGAGCCACTACCCGAAATTCAGCGCGGCGATTACGCACGGCTGCTCGTGCAATCCCCGCAACGGCTTTATCTTTACTGGAGTTTCGCGCGCGACCCATTCACAATTCTGCGACGCATGGCGAACGAAGCGGCCGGAAATTACACGCTCGCGTTGCGCCTCGTGGACGTTGTGAGCAATGCGGAAACTCTGCAATTAACTTCCCGGCAAGCTACTTCCGCGTGGCTCGACGCACAAGCCGGACGCCGCTACCGGGTTGATCTCGGATTCTTTGCTGTCAATCGCCCTTTTATCAGAATTCTCTCCTCAAACGTCGCGCACGCGCCGCGCGCCGGAGTCTCGCCGCAGGTTGATGCGACAACGGAATTCCACGTTTCACCTTCGGATTTCACACGCACGTTGAGCGAATCTGGATACGTTAACGATGCGATTGAGGTGTGGCTCGAAGCTGCTGACGCGGCGACCGGAGAGCGGGCAACGCGCGCCATCGCTGAAAGATTTTCGGGCGCGGAAGTTTCATCCGATGACGTGGAAGAATTAAGCCACCTGCGACATTTAATTGCATCGCTGGCGGCGGGCATCTCTCTCGAACGATTGCGCGGCACGCTTTCTCCGCCGCTTGCGCGCTGGCTCGAACAGGCGCAGACGAGAGGTGAAGCAATCGATTCGGCGCGCCTGCTCGATGTATTGCGCTCAGTGTTAGATTTTGAGTTAGAGTACGAATTGTTTGATGAGAGCGCGGCGCAAAGATTCACGACACCTATGTGGGGTGGAAGCGACGTGCGGTTCCCGACGAAGCTGTTTCATGTTTGGCTGCCGAGCATGTCGGCGGGCGCGGCTTTGCGTTTAGCCGCCTTAGATAACGGATAGTTTCTCGCGTAGCTTGCGCGCCTCTTTGTTGCAAATGTAGTTTTGACTTCTTCATTCAATTTTTATCACTGAAATTTGTGCCGACAGGATTCTTCAGCCTCATACTCCACGCGCATTTGCCCTTTGTGCGGCATCCTGAGCATCCTGAATTTTTAGAGGAAGATTGGCTTTACGAAGCGATCACGGAAGTTTATCTTCCACTTCTTTACGTTTTCTCTAATCTCGCCCGTTCCGGTTTTTCGCCGCGCTTGGCGATGAATCTATCGCCGCCGCTCTGCGAGATGCTCGCCGATCCGTTGTTGCAAACGCGCTACACGCGTCATCTCGAAAATCTGCTGGCGCTCGCGGAAAAGGAAGTCGAACGCACGCGGCGCGAAGCGACAGAGTTTCACCCGGCCGCCGTCGCTTACCGCGAAAGCTTAAACGCCGCGTGGACGCTCTGGAACGAGCGATACAATCGAAACATCTTGCGCGGCTTTAATGATCTGCAAGCGGCGGGCGTGCTTGAGATTATTACCTGCGGCGCGACGCACGGCTTTCTGCCGCTTATCTCGACGCCGGAAGCGCGCCGCGCGCAAGTAGAAGTTGCCGTTAACAACTACCGCAAGCATTTCGCTCGCCACCCGCGCGGCATCTGGTTGCCCGAATGCGCGTATGAACCGGGCGTTGAAACATTGCTCGCCGAATACGGACTTGAATACTTTATCGCCGACACGCACGCCATTCTTTACGGCGAACCGCGCCCGCGCTACGGCGTTCACGCGCCCATCCGCTGTCCGAACGGCGTCGCCGTTTTCGCGCGCGACATGGAGACGAGCCAGCAAGTGTGGAGTTCCGTCGTCGGCTATCCCGGACACGCCGACTACCGCGAGTTTTACCGCGACATCGGCTGGGACGCGCCGCTCGAATATCTTCTGCCGCACCTCCACGCCGACGGCGAACGCCGCCACCTCGGCCTCAAATATCATCGCGTCACTGGCCGCGATGTGCCGCTCGCCGACAAGCAACCTTATCACCCGCGCCTCGCACGCGAACGCGCCGCCACCCACGCCGCACATTTTGTTGACGAGCGCATCAAACAATGCGCCCGACAACGCGCCGCGCTCGACGGGCGCAGGCCCCTCATCTCCTCGCCTTACGACGCCGAAC
>JACDAW010000392.1 GCA_013695245.1 Pyrinomonadaceae bacterium
CTTTGGATTTTTTTCGGACAACTTGCCACCACAATAAACGTCAAAGTATAGCGTAGAGAGCGGGGCAAAGGCTACTAAATGTAGCTTGCTTGATTTCACTCCGCTACTGTATGATCCTCGACGTTGATGATAGGTCAAGCATCCCGTGGGGACGTAAAACTCAAGAGGTTAATTGAATGTCATTTCGCACAAAGTTTGCTCTGGCGATATTGTCCGCCACCGTCGCGTTATATACGGTTGTTGGAGGCTGGATGTCCACGCGCGCGCAGCAGCAAAACGATCCGGGCGCGCAACTAAGAATATTTGAAAGCGTTTTGGATCACATTCAAAACGAGTATGTTGACGAACCGGATTTAACGAAGGTGCGCGCCGGAGCGTTGCGCGGCTTGGCTTATGGACTTGATCCGTATTCAACTTACTTAACCGCCGAGCAGGTTCGGCAGTATCGGCAAACCGCAAACAATAATTCGGTCGGCATTGGCGCAGAGCTTTCTCAGTATGCGTCGTATCTATACGTGATCGCGCCCGTCAAGGGCAGTCCGGCTGAAGCGGCGGGTGTGCGCGCAGGAGACATCATCGAGTATATAGATAATAAAGCGACGCGCGACATTTCGCTTTATGACGCCAAACAACTTCTTCAAGGCATGCCGGGAAGCGAAGTTAAATTGCGCGTCATCAGACTTGGCGCGCGCCCGCAGGTGATCGCCGTTCGGCGCGCGGCTGTGCGCACGCCTGTCGCCGAAGCGCGGATGGAAGCGGATCGCATCGGCGTCTTACGCATCAATAGTCTCGACGATGGCGAAGCGAAAGATGTGCGCGCGCGGATCGTCGATCTGCAAAAGCAGGGCGCGCAGAAGATCGTGCTTGATTTGCGAAACGTCGCTGGCGGATCGCTCGTCGAAGGCGTGCGCGTTGCCAATCTTTTTATCGGTGACGGCACACTCGCGCAAACCATCGGTCGCGGCAATCGAACACTGAAAACTTTCACGGCCGAAGCGAATCAAGCGGTCTTCACGGGCCCCGTCGTGGCCGTGATTGATCGCGGAACGGCGGGCGCGGCCGAAGCGATTGCGGCGGCTTTCGTTGAACGTAAACGCGGCGAGGTGGTCGGCGAAAAGACTTTTGGAGCGGGAACTGAGCAAGAGCTTTTCACCTTGCGCGGCGGTGACGGATTATTGTTAACCACCGTTAAGTGGGCTTCATCGAGCGGTAAGACTTTTCTCGGTTCCGGCATTACACCTTCAGTTGAAGTTAAACGACCGGAACTCGCTGAAGCCATTGACCCGGATGAACTCACCGGAAACGACGATGATGCGGTAGCGCAACCAAACAACGCGGCGGGAGCTAATCGTGAGACGACGCCGTCCACTCCGGAAGCTGCTACACCTAAGCCACGAGACGACGTGCAACTCAAAAAGGCGCTCGAAATACTTCGCAGCGCTACTGCGATGCAACAACGCGCCGCCTAAGTATCACATCAATAATCGAAGCTTAAACAAAAGGGGAAAGCCAATTGGCTTTCCCCTTTTGTAATTTCACGAAGCATTCGATTCACGATGAGTTATCTAAGCTTAGCGATTAATTTGTTTCCAAGTGGTAAACATTTTCGACGTTGCCGCGGTTAACAACTTTAATCGTAAAGAGTCCCGTCCACTTCGGCGTCCACTCAACGATGCAGTCATCAGAATTATCGTCATCTTTGCCGACAAGATTGTTGTTGGCGTCAAAGACGTAGAGGTCAAGGTCGGTGTCGCCATCGCCGCTAACCGTTACGCGGCTGTAAGCGTTGCCTTCAAACTTAACGGTGAAGACGTCTGTTCCGCGCGGCTTAACTGAAGTGTCGGTCGTCTTCGCTCCGCCGACTGCGCCTTTAGCAAATCCGGGCGTCGTGCCGCCGAGCACAAGCGCCGTCACGACGAACATCATTGTCACAAATCTCAACGTAAAAATTTCGGGGGCGTTCTTCAACATACATTCTCTCCTCGTGTTTTCTTATTAACGCATCATCTCGTTTCTCATTGAGAAATGATGAGCAGCTTTCATTTAGAGTGACGATGCGGCGGATGGTTTTTGCAGATCAAGAAAGACGATTATGGGAAGCGTTGAAAAACTTTTCGTCGTTTAACTGCTCTTGCGGGGCTTATGTTTATCTAACTTGTCTGAAACTGCGGACGCGGCTTAGAGCGGGATGTTACCGTGTTTTTTCGGTGGATTTGTGTCGCGCTTATTTTCTAGCATAGCGAGCGCGCGGGCGAGTTTCGGGCGCGTTTCGGCGGGCTCTATGATCTCATCAATAAATCCGCGCTCGGCGGCGATGTAAGGGTTGGCGAGTTTTTTATCAAATTCGGCGATGCGAGAGCGACGTGCCGCTTCTTTGTCGTCAGCCGCATCGAGTTCGCGGCGGTAGAGAAGTCCGACCGCGCCCTCCGCGCCCATCACGGCGATCTCGGCTGATGGCCACGCAAAATTAACGTCCGTGCGAATATGTTTTGAAGCCATCACGCAGTAAGCGCCGCCATACGCTTTACGAGTAATAACAGTGATCTTCGGCACGGTGGCTTCGGCGAAAGCATAGAGAAGTTTCGCGCCGTGACGGATGATACCGCCGTGTTCTTGTTTCACGCCCGGCAAGAATCCGGGTACGTCCTCGAAGACGACGAGCGGGATGTTAAAGCAATCACAGAAACGCACAAAGCGCGCGCCCTTGACGGAAGCGTCTATGTCGAGCACACCGGCGAGAAAAGCAGGTTGATTGGCGACGATGCCGATGGAGCGACCATCAATACGCGCGAATCCGACAACGATGTTCGGCGCGAAAGATTCTTGCACTTCAAAAAAATATTCGTCATCCACCACACGGTGAATCACATCGCGGATATCATAAGGTTGGTTCGATGCTTCGGGAACAACCGCGTTCAAGCTTTCATCAGTGCGCGTCGGGGAATCTGAGCTTTGCGCGCGCGGTGGTTCTTCGGCGTTGTTTGACGGGATAAAGGAGAGAAGTTCGCGCACGATCTGTAAAGCATGTTGGTCAGAATCGGCGGCGAAGTGCGCCACGCCCGACGTGTGATTATGCGTGCTCGCCCCGCCAAGTTCTTCTTTCGTTACCTCTTCATGTGTGACCGTGCGAATCACGTCGGGTCCCGTAATGAACATGTAAGAAGTG
>JACDAW010000537.1 GCA_013695245.1 Pyrinomonadaceae bacterium
CGCCTCGATTACCTCGACGTGCCGCTTAATCTCTTTTTTGGGGATAAGCGCAGGCCAGAAGGCAACAATTACTTCGACTTTCGGGCGGCCTCCGGCAAAGCCTGTCACGCCGGGCGGCCCCGTTAAGATAAGCGGCGCAATCTCTTTCGTGAACCGCTCGATGGCTTTGCGATCTTCGCCGCGCACGCCGATGCGCAGTTGGACTTCGGCGAGGTCTGCCGTAGGCGTGCCCGCGAGCGTCCCGTGTGTCGCGTTGGCGCCGACATACTCTGTCAGGATTTGATCGAAGCGCAGGCCGAGTCGTTCAAGGCGCGCGCGCAGAATTTTATCCGCCGCCTGCGCTTTTTCGTAAGCGTCAGGCCACGAGTAAACGAGCGTGCCGACGGCTTTGTATCCGGCTGAATAACTAATCGAAACTTTCAAGAACTCGGTCGCAGGGCGTCCCTGTATGCCGTACACGCGGACGCGGTTTTGCCCTGCGTCTTCGAGATGAATCGAAGCGAAATCGGCGATGCAATCCGGCGTAATGTAATTGTGCGGATCGCCCATCTCATAGACGAGTTGTTCCTTAACAGTCGGCACTGACACGCGCCCGCCTGTGTTTTCGTGTTTCGTCACAATGAATGTTCCATCCGAAGCGGCTTCAACAATAGGAAAGCCAACATTGGCGAGATCGGGGATGCTTCGCCAATCATAGAGGCAATTGCCGCCGGAGCATTGCGCGCCGCATTCGATAATGTGACCGGCAATGGTTCCCGCCGCCATCATGTTCCAGTCGTCTTCACGCCAGCCGAACTCTTTTATCATCGGCGCGAGCGTGAGTCCCGTGTCCGTCGCGCGACCCGTCACGACGACTTGCGCGCCCTTGTTCAACGCTTCGACAATCGGCCACGCGCCGAGATACACGTTGGCGCTTTGAATGCGGTCGCGCACAGATGCGAGCGGCTCATCCGTGTCCATGTTGCGCAGTTCGACGCCGCGCTTCAAGAGATCGTCTAAACGCTCCATGATGTCGTCGCCCGCCACAGTGCCGATGCGAAGTTTTCCGGCGAGTCCGAGTTCGCGCGCGGCCGTTGTAATCGCCTCCGCACAGCCTGTCGGGTTCACACCTCCGGCGTTTGTCGTAACGCGGATGTTGCGCTCAACGCACGCAGGCAAAATCTGTCGCATCAGCTCAACGAAATCGCGCGCGTAGCCCGCTTCAGGGTTGCGTGCGCGTTGCTTCTGCATGATCGACATCGTGACTTCCGCGAGATAATCGAGCATGAGGTAGTCTATTTGCCCGCCCTCGATCTGGCGCACGGGAGCGTCAAGCAGATCGCCCCAGAAACCCTGCCCGCTCGCAATGCGAATTCTTTCCTTCATCTCAATTCGTAAGTTTCAGAACATTTTCCTTTGAACAAAACGTGCGGGCGGCGCATCCCTGTCGTGTGGACGCGCCGCCCGCCTCTGCAAGTCGTGACGATCATTATTTTCGGGATGGTTGCGCCCGAATCTTTCGATCATCCTGCTGGCAAGAGCGTCGTGCAATGAACTACCGCATCGGAGGCGTTGTGGTGTTGTCGTTCCCGTTCATGTTGCCGTTCATATTCGAGTTCATGTTTCCGTTCATGTTGCCACGACCACCGCGTCCGCGACGCCTGCCGCCGCGACGATTCGTGTTCGTGTTGCTCATGTTGGAATTCATGTTGCCGCTCATATCGCCTGACATGTTCGAGTTCGCGTCCCCCGTCATGTCGCCTGACATGTTGGAATTAGCGTCGCCCATGTTCGAGTTCATGTTTCTGTTCATGTTGCCGCGATTGCGACGATTGCCGCGACGACCGCGCGGGCGCGTGTTTGTGTTGCCCGCGTCCATATTCGAGTTCATGTTGCCTGTGTCGCCGGACATATTGGTGTTGCCCGTCGTATCGCCAGACATGTTTGAGTTCATGTCGCCTGATGTGTCTCCGGTTGTGGTGGTTGCCGCGCCGCCGCGACGGCCACGCCGTCCGCGACGATTGCCGCGCATCGCGCCGCCGCCGGATGTAAACGAAAACTCGTGGCGTTCGCCGCGCACGCTCGTTAAAGTCAAACGGTCGCCGCTACGACGGGCGCGCAGCGAGATCACGGTCGGCACAGTCGCCGTCTGCCCTGCGGCCGGAGCAGTGGCTTCGCCAAATTGCATGGTGACGCCTGTGTAGCCGCGCGTCGTAACGGCCGTCACGCGCCCGGTCTGCGTCGCTTCGCCGCTTGTTAAAGTGAATTGATTGCCGGTAATGGTCAGCGTCGCGTTGCCCGTCATGCTGCCTTCCGGGTAATTGATCGTGCCCGTGTAGGTGCCCGACAAATCGGACTGATCGCCGCCCATGTTGCCCTGCATTCCGCCGCCGGTTGTGCCCGCGTTCATGTTACCACTCGCGTCGCCGGACATGTTCGAGTTCATGTTGCCGGACATATCGCCCGATGTGTTGGCGTTCATCCGGTTACGATTTCTACGGCGATTCCGGCGCCGATTCCGCCGACGGTTGCGGCGCTGCCCGCTACCACTCATCTGCGTATTAGTGTTGCCCTGCATTGTGGTGTTTGTGTTGGTCGTCTGCGTGTCTTGCGCGTTGATGACGACGATGCCAGCGGCAACAAGCGCGATTGATGCGACGAATACAAACACTTTGTTAAGTTTACGATTCAAATTGATGCTCTTGCTCACGGATGTTTTCCTCCTGTTTACGGTGTCGCGCATGCCCTCTTAAATATTAAGGACGAGTGCAGTGCGCGGTGAGTGTTCTTAACGGTTACGAACAATTGATTGCAGTAACAATTATAGATTGACTTGCATGAAACGAAGCGCTCCGAGCGTTCCCTCCTGTGATGTGAACATCAGCTGCGATGCTTTGGGCGCGTCCTTACGGGCAGAAACGTCGGGCGACGGACGGGCGCTAAACTTATTTGTGCAGCTAGTTTCGCATAAGACGGGGGTTAATTGCATTAAAAATCTACAAAACTGCCCGGCACACCCAAAATTAATTTAATCGGGGGGCGGCGCAGGCAACACAAACTGTCCGAGATGTGGCCCCCTAAAGTTGAGCGTCGTGAGCAAAGCGAGTTCGAGCGCATCGCGCGTGTTCTCCGGTAAGATCACAGCGTCAACAAACCCGCGCGCCGCCGCATACTTCGCATCAAGTTGATTTTCGTAATCCTCGCGCACCTTCTCCATCTCGGCTTTCAAAGCCTCGTCAGGCTCGCGCCCTTCGCGCTTTAAGCTTTCGAGCTGCGTGCCGAAAAGCGCTTGCACGGCCGACTCGCCCTCCATCACGCCCATCCGACCCGAAGGCCACGTGAAGATGAAATCGGGATCGAAGCCTTGCCCCGCCATCGCGTAGTAGCCTGCGCCCGATGCGTGATTGATGGTTAAAACGATTTTCGGAACAATCGCCGTCGCCATCGCTTCGACGAAGCGCGCACCGGCGCGAATAATGCCGGAATGCTCGGCTTCCGCCCCGACCATAAAGCCCGAAACGTCTTGGACGAACAGAAGCGGCGTGCGATGGCGATTGCAGGTGTCAATAAAGTAGGCGCACTTCTCGGCCGAATCCGTGTAGATAATGCCGCCAAACTTCGGCTGTCCGCCACCAGCGTCGCGCGTCATACCGCGATTGTTGGCGAGCAGTCCGACCTGTATGCCGCGAATGCGCGCGTGCCCGACGATCATCTCTTTTGCAAAGTCGGCTTGAAATTCGTCGAGGTGTCCGTCGTCCAGAATCGTTTTGAGAAGTTCACGCACGCTGTAAGGTTGACGATGATTTTCGGGCAGAATGTCGTAAGCGTCCGTCGCCGGTCTCGCTGAATCTGCGCTCTCACTGATTGACGCGGCAGCTTCCCGTTTCGCGGGTAGCTCGGAGATAAATTCTCTTAGCTTCGCCACGCACGCTTCGTCGTTTGCGGCGCGAAAATGCGCGACACCGGAAAGCTCCGTGTGCGTGCGCGCGCCGCCCAATGTTTCGTTGTCAATCGTCTGCCCGGTCGCGCCTTTGACGAGGTTTGCGCCGCCCAAGCCCATAAACGATGTGCCCTCAACCATCACGATGAAGTCCGAGAGCGCCGGGAGATATGCTCCGCCCGCGATGCACGGCCCCATCACGGCGGCGATCTGCGGCACGTTTAGATAGCGACGCATGATCGAGTTGTAATAAAAGATGCGCGACGCGCCATACTGACCGGGAAACACGCCGTCTTGATAGGGAAGATTAACGCCTGCGGAATCTACAAGGTAGATGATGGGGACGCGCGAACGCATCGCGATCTCTTGCGCGCGCAAGATTTTCTTGATCGTTTCAGGCCACCACGAACCGGCTTTCACCGTCGCGTCGTTAGCGACAACGACGACTTCTCTGTTATCAACTTTGCCAAGAACGGTGACGACTCCGGCGGCCGGGGCTGCGCCTTTGTATTCATCGTAGGCGACGAACAGCCCGATCTCCTGCATGTAGGAATCAGGGTCGAGTAAAAGAGAGACACGCTCGCGGGCAGTGAGTTTGCCTTGCTTGTGCTGGCGTTCAATTTTGTCCGCGCCGCCGCCGCGCCGGAGTTTGGCTTCGAGGCGCTGCAGGTCTTCGGTCAATTCGCGCAAACGCGCACGCCCGCCGCTTGAAGCCGTTTGTGCTTCAGACTTCATTTTGACTTGAGAGCTTTAATTGCCGTCTGCTTCCGTGTTGCGAAACAACTGCGCTCGCCGTCGTCCGCTTGAAATTTTAGAGCTTGAAGAAATCTCAAAATAACATAGAGCAGCGACGCAAGACAATTATCATGCGGGCGAAAGAGGAAAACGGTTGAATGCCAGTGAAGAACCAGTATTCAACCGTAATAGATTAACTTCATCTCTCAAAGCGTGAGGTTCAATAACGGCAGCGCACGGGTTTCAGCCTGTTGCCTTCACAACCTTAAGCGTGTTCAGCCGCTCGTCGCAGACGTGGACTTCGACCGGGGCGTTACCAAAGACGTTGGCTGAAAGCTCGGTGCAGAAAGTCTTTGCGTTGTTAAGAAAATTTTGATCGTTTCTGAAATTCTCGCCGACAACCATGCGAAACTGATAAGTGCTGCCCTCTTTATTGACTTGCACCGTTTTCTCTTTGCCGTCGAAGAATTTTTCTTTAACAAGGTATTCGCCGAGTTTGTTGGCTTCAGCCTCAGTCACCGAGTCCGTGTAGTACAGCTCGCCCTTATTAAACTCCAATTTCTTCCCATTACTTTGACAACCCGTTAGCCCCATTAAACATAAAACGCCGAGCAGAATTGGGAGCGAATATCTTTTCATCTGAAGCTTTATCCTCTCACTTGAATTTTTATTACAACAAAACTAAAACCTGACTACCGAAGCAGCGAAGCCTACGCCGCAAATGTTTTCTTTGTCAACAGTCGCTTCTATTTCATGACGCAGGCCGCCAAAGTTTTTGCCTTCACATTTTCCACGCGCATTGAAAGTGTAGTTTGCCACTTGCAATTTAGTTGCTTGACAAATCTTCGCGCAAGCGTTTATGTTTGCTTCATCTGGAGCGCGCAACTGCGCCTCCTACGAAGAAGATGCACGACCAATCGCATAGCCTCTATTGCTACTATTATTACGCTCGCTCTCGAAAGGGAGGGACGGGCAGGCACGGGGCTATCAGCGTGTGATGATCATCTAGCACCACTCGAAAACAGGATCGCCTCAAGATCGGCTACGCAACCTTCCGTAAGGAATTGCGTAGCCGATCTTTTTTGTGTCCACAACTTTCACAGTAAGTTTAATACAGAAGGAGTTAATTTATGACCACGCAAAGCTCGCTGCAAGAGACGGCAAGCGAACAAACCATCGTCGCAGATGCGATGCCGCTCTCTTCCACCGCGAATCGCCGCGATATTATTCAAATTGATCCGGATCATCCCGGCTTCCGTGACAAAGTTTATCGCGCCCGCCGCAATGAGATCGCGCAGATCGCCATTGATTACAAACCGGGAACGCCGATCCCCGACGCTCCTTACACGGAAGAAGAACACGGAGTTTGGCGAATTATCAGGGAGGAACTTGAGCCGCAACATCAAAGGCACGCTTGCGCCGAATATCTCGAATGCGCCAAGCGAATCGCTCTGCCGCGCGAACGCATTCCACAACTCGGTGAAGTTTCGGCGCGCGTTGAAGCGATGAGCGGTTTTCGTTTGGAGCCTGTCGCCGGACTCGTGCATCCGCGCATCTTTTTAGAATCCTTAGCCAATGGCGTTTTCCTCTCAACGCAGTATATTCGCCATCATTCGACGCCACTCTACACGCCGGAGCCTGATGTAGTTCACGAAATTATCGGCCACTCAACGATGTTAGCCAACGAGTGGATCGGCGAACTCAGCCGTCTCGTTGGACAAGCTGTAAAACGCGCCGCTTCAGACGAGGAGTTGGAACGCATCGGGCGCGTCTATTGGTACACAATCGAGTTCGGCGTAGTGCGCGAAGCGGGCACAACCAAGGCTTACGGCGCAGGGCTACTATCTTCGGCGGGCGAGCTACAAGCGATGCAAAAGGCGGAGATGCGCCCGTTCGATTTAGAGGTTGCGTCTCGACAAATTTACGATGTCACCAAGTTTCAACCGTTTTTCTACTGTGCCGATTCTTTTGAAGAGATGCATCAAAAGCTACGGGATTATCTTCTTCGCTAAAGACAATACACACAAAAAGGATTGCGGGGCGGCAGACGCGCATCTGCCGCCCCGCAATCCTCACTTCATTCTTCAGCGCTATTTTCGCCAGACAGCGTTCATCAGCTTTCGCCTGTTCACGCTTTCCGGCACGCCTTCCAAGATAGCGATGCGTGAACCGTGCCGCTCAAGATAAACCGCGCCTTCATTCGTTCGCCATGCGCGCGTAGCGATTCCGTTCTCGTTCTTATTTTCAATAATCGTCGCGGAGTTATAACGGCGTTCGGTGCGCCGCGCGTAAGCGTCGAAGAACTCTTGCGCGTCCGCTTCCGTGTCCCAGGCCGCCGTTTGCGCGAGCATCACTTCGTCTCTACGCGCCCCTTCATAG
>JACDAW010000540.1 GCA_013695245.1 Pyrinomonadaceae bacterium
CGTCACGGTTGACGAAACAATTCTCGCGCGTCTTGAGCGAGAACGTAGTATCGAAAACGGCTCCGTAATGAAGCTTGAGATTGATGTGCCGCAAGCTCTCGAAGACGTTGAGCGACAGGTGATCGAAGCGACACTGCGCTACACGGGCGGCGATAAGACGCGCGCCGCGCGCCACCTCCGCATCGGTCGCAAAACCATCTATCGTAAACTTCAACAGCAACCCACGAACGACGCGCAATAAAGGCGTTGACAAGCCACATCTCTATATAAGCTATTCTCCTCGTACAAAGCTTTCGTAATTCGTTATAAATCGTTGGGCTTCACGATTCGGAGGTCTGCCCGAACGCAAATCAACTTATTGTATTTGCCCGCCGTTAGAGTTATATTTATTTTGTCGTCAAGAGTTCGACGACGCTTTCTCTCGAAGCGAAAAAGGAGTTTTCATGTCTAACAATAAACAACTCATTGTGCGCAAAGAAGAATCCGACGCTTCTACCAAACTCGCTTACCTGCTGATCGGCGGCACAATCGGCGCGGCCGTCGCGTTGCTATTCGCTCCGAAAGCGGGACACGAACTGCGCGGCGACATTGCCGACGTGACGCGCAAAGGGGCAGTCCGGACGCGCGACGCGGCGCAAGTCGTCGGCTCGAAAGCGAGCGAGTTGGCGGAAGCGACACGTGACCGTGCTTCAGACATCTACGCTTCGGCGGCGACGAAGGCGGGCGAAATAGCGGATGTGGCGCGCGATTCAGCCGCCCGCAAAGGCGAACAACTCTCTGCCGCTATTGAAGCAGGCAAGCAAGCCTACGCCGAAGAGAAACGCCGCACGAACGAGCGCCAGATCGAAGCCGCGCCGACTTACTACGAAGGCGATGAGCGATCAAGCTAAGGGAAGTTTGATTTATAGTTTGTGATTCTAAAACTTCAGATTCGGAATTACAGATTTAAATCGAAGCTCATATTTAAATCAAAATCGGCAATCTAAAATCGCAAACCACTATGACTTTCCCCGCCCTACAGATGAGCGCAAACGATCCGATGTTTTGGATGATGGTGATCATCGCCGTCTCGTTCGCTGTGATCGCAGCGATGATGGTTGTGCTCGCCCTGATCGTGAGTCGCGCGGTGCGCGCCGTCGCGCGCCTCGAAGAGCGCGTTGAGCCGGTCATCGGGCGCGTGGCGGAGTTGAGCCAGCAGGTGACGCAGATCGCGCAGCAAGGCAAGGAAGTGGCGGCGCAGGTCGGCACAATGTCCGGTCATCTTTCGATGGCGACGATGCACTTTTCGGAATCAATGGCGATGGTTAAAGATGAAGTGCGTGAGCTTAAACAACTCGTCGGGCGTTCGGCCGAAGTGGCGCGCGATAAAGTTGAAATCATGAGCCGCAGCTTCGATCAAACGCACCGCGAAATTTCGCAGACAACTCACTTCGTCCATTCCAAACTCGTCGAACCGGCGAGAGAGATCGCGGCGATTATGGCGGGGGTGCGGCGGGGCTTGGAAGTCCTCGTCGCGCCCCCGCCGAAGCCGATCAATCAAACTTATGGAGAAGACGAATTGTTCATCGGTTGAACAGCAAAAGAAGCTTCTGTTCCCCTCGAACCGCGTTCTTGCTCCATCAGGCAAACGCGGTTCGAGTTTTTGTAGCGGCTTCCCTGAACGAGCGCGACGCCGGAATTTCCATCGGCTTCTTTTGAATTGCCGCGCATGTCGAGTTACTATTAACGTTTAAAGCAAAAGGGCATTAAGCCGTTTCTCGCGTTTGATGCGCGAGTTTTGAGATAAGAGTTTCATTTATGTCCACAGAAACACCGCTTGATCTGAAGAAAACCGTTAACTTGCCAAGAACGAGCTTTGCGCAAAAGGCCAACCTCGCGCAATCAGAACCCGCGCGCTTGAAGAAATGGAACGAGATAAAGCTTTACGAGAGCGTTCGCGCGGCGCGCGCCGGACGGGAAAAGTTCATCCTTCACGACGGGCCGCCTTACGCCAACGCCGACATTCATCTCGGCACGGCGCTCAACAAAATCCTTAAAGATTTCGTCATCAAGTCGCGCACGATGGCGGGCTACGATGCGCCCTACGTTCCCGGCTACGACTGTCACGGTTTGCCGATTGAACTCTACGTTGACAAAAAACTCGGCGTGAAGAAGGCGAACATGGACGCGAGCACGATCCGTCGGATTTGCCGCGAGCACGCGAGCGAAGCCTTGAAGAGTCAGACACGTGATTTCCGGCGGCTCGGCATCCTCGGTCTGTGGGAGAACCCTTACTCGACGATGTCGAACCGTTATGAGGCGGAGACGGCGCGGCTCTTCGGCAAATTCGTCGAGCGCGGCTATGTCTATAAGGGCGCGCGTCCCGTCTATTGGTGCGTGTACGACCAGACTGCTCTGGCCGAGGCGGAGGTCGAGTACCGTGAGCACACGAGTCCGTCCGTCTATGTGAAATTTCCGCTCGAAAGCGATCCGGCAAGCATTGACGAAGCTCTCGCCGGACGTAAAGTTTTCTTTCTAATCTGGACGACGACGCCTTGGACGCTGCCCGCCAACTTAGGCATCGCCGTCAATCCCATGTTCGAGTATGCGGCGGTAGAGAACGGCGACGAGGTTTATATCGTGGCGAGCGAACTCGCGGAGAGCGTCGCGGAGAAGTGCGAACTTGGCTCGCCGAAAATAATCGCGCGCTTCATGGGCGCGCGGCTTGATCGCTTGCAATGTCGTCACGCATGGCTTGATCGTCCATCGCTCGTGATGCTCGGCGAGCACGTCACGCTCGGCGGCGAGGCGGACGCGGAGACGGAACTTGACCTGAAGGAAGCGCGCGACAAACGCCAGACCGGAAAAGCCGGGACGGGCTGCGTGCACACCGCGCCCGGTCACGGTCACGACGACTTTGTGATCGGCGGGCGCTACGGCTTGGAGGTTTACTGCCCTGTTGACAACGCCGGACGCTTCACCGCAGATGTCGAGCATTTCGCGGGCGAGCGCGTCTTTGACGCGAACCCAAAGATCGTCGAGTTCATGCGCGAGCGCGGCGCGCTTCTGTTCAGCGAAGAATACGCGCATCGCTACCCGCACTGTTGGCGCTGCAAGAATCCGGTCATCTTCCGCGCCACGCCGCAGTGGTTCATCTCGCTCGACGCGAAGGTGACTGCGCCCGCAGTAGAAGTGGACGAGGACGGGCGCGACCGCAGTAATTACACCGAGAACGAGACGGGCGCGCTGGAGTCTCTGCGCGAAGGCGCGCTCCGTGAGATCGCGCGCGTTCGTTGGATTCCGGCGTGGGGCGAAGTGCGTATGCGTAACATGCTGCGTGGTCGCCCCGATTGGTGCGTCTCACGGCAGCGCGTGTGGGGCGTGCCGATTCCGGTCTTCTACTGCGAAGGTTGTGGCGGCGAGGTGGCGGATGCGAATGTGATCGGCCATGTCGCTGAAATCTTCGAGCGCGAATCGTCTGACGCATGGTACAAGCGCGAGGCGCGTGAGTTGTTACCTGAAGAATTCAAATGCGCGGATTGCGGCGGCGCGGAGTTTACGAAGGAGACCGACATCCTCGACGTGTGGTTCGATAGCGGCTCGTCATGGGCGGCCGTGTTCAAGGAATACTTCGCCGACGAGATGAAAGGTTGGCGTCCGGCGGACGTTTACGGCCCCGAAGGCGGAGATCAATATCGCGGCTGGTTCAACTCCAGCTTGATGGTTTCGCTCGCGGCTTACGACCGTGCGCCTTACCGCACCGTTCTCACGCACGGCTGGACGCTCGACGCGCAAGGCAAGGCGATGCACAAGTCGCTGGGCAACGCCGTCTCCCCGAACGAAGTGATCAAAGAGTCGGGCGCGGAAATCCTGCGCCTATGGTGCGCATCTTCCGATTACCGCGAAGACATGCGCTGCTCGCCGGAGATTCTCGCGCGCGTCTCGGACGCTTACCGCAAGATTCGCAACACGGCGCGGTTTGCTTTAGGAAATCTCGACGGCTTCGACCCGCCACGCAACCGCACGGACGGGGAAGAGATGGCGGAGATTGATCGTTGGGCGCTTGCGGAACTCGACGAAGTGATTGAGCGCGTGCGGCGCGGATACGAGACTTACGAGTTTCACGCCGTCTATCAAACGCTCTACAATTTTTGCGCTGTAACTTTGTCGGCGCGCTACTTCGACATCATCAAGGATCGCCTTTACACGGCCGCGCCGAAATCGGACGCGCGACGTTCGGCGCAAACCGCGCTTTACGTGATCGCAGACGCCTTGGCGCGACTGCTCGCGCCGCTCCTCGTCTTCACGTCGGAAGAGATTTGGGAAAACTTGCCGCAACGATTGGGCGACGGCGTGAGCGCGACGGGGCAAAGCGGTTTCGCGTCAGTTCACCTTGCCGAGCTTCCGACGGCGAAAGAAGAAGTTGATGAAGGCTTGCGCGCGCGTTGGGCGAAACTCTTTGAAGCGCGCGATGAAGTGTTGCGCGCGCTTGAAGTTGAACGCGCGGCGAAGGTCATCGGCAGTTCGCTCGAAGCGCGAGTTGAGATCACTGCCGCAGGTGAGACGTACAAACTGCTGAATCAATATCAAGATCAACTGCGTTACATCTTCATCGTCTCTCAAGTTGATCTGACTGAGACGAACGGCGCGCAGCTACAGGATGAATTTCTTGTGAGCGGCGTTTCGCGCGCCAACGGCGAGAAATGCGAGCGCTGCTGGAGCTATTCGACGCGCGTCGGGGAATTTGAGCGTTACCCGACCGTGTGCGAGCGTTGCGCGGAGGCGCTCGCGGAGATCGAACGGGAGGCAACAGAGTGAACCGTCGTGATGCGGGATGGCGCGTAGCCTACATGGTTGCTGCGGTGGGAATGCTGCTCGTCGATCAGGCGACGAAGGCGTGGGCGGTGCGTCGTCTGCGTTTCGGCGGAGACATGAAGATCATTAACAACTTCCTTGCGTTTACCTATGCGGAAAATACCGGCATCGCGTTCGGCGGTTTTCAAGGCGCGGGTGATTGGGGGCGGTGGATTTTAGTCGGACTCGCGGGAGCGGCCGCCGTCGGTGTCTTCTATTACTTCTGGCGCACGCCGCGCGATAATGATCGAACGCTCGGCGCATGTGCGCTGCTCTTTGCTGGCATCTGGGGCAATCTGATGGATCGCGTGCGCTTAGGTTACGTGATCGATTTCATCTTGCTGCACGCAGGAAGCTATCACTGGCCGGTTTTTAACGTCGCTGATGCTTGTATCTGCGCGGGCGCGATACTCTTGGCGGTTGATCTGTTCTTCGAGAGCAAACGCGCGCGTGAGCAAGAAGCGCGGCGAAGCGAGGAAGTAGTAGTGGAAGGCGAAGCGCGTTAAGCGGAAGCGTTTGCGCTCTGCTCTTCAGCGAAGGAATTCGAGATGTATCCTGAGCTTTTTCGGATCGGCAATTTTCCTGTTAATACTTACGGCGTGCTGCTGGCCATCGCTTTTCTCGTGGCGCTAATGGTCGCCGCGCGTCTCGGCGCGCGCGATGGACTTAGGCGCGAGCGGATTTACGATCTCGGATTGTGGATGCTCTTAGCGGCCATCGTCGGCTCCAAGCTACTATTGCTCGTCGTCGAGCCTGCCTACCGCGCGAATCCTTTCCAACTTTTGTCGCTTGATTTCTTGCGCTCCGGCGGCGTCTTTTACGGCGGCTTTATCGCAGCCGTCGCAACGGGCTATGCGCTTGCCAGACGTTATCAGATGCCTTGGTGGAAAACGGCAGATGCTTTCGCGCCCGGCATCGCGCTTGGTCAAGCCATTGGTCGGCAAGGCTGCTTCGCCGCCGGATGTTGCTGGGGCAAGCCGACGAATCTGCCTTGGGGCGTCGAGTTTACCGAACTCGGTCATGAAGTGACGGGCGTGCCCTTAGGCGTGCATCTTCATCCGACGCAACTCTATGAATCGTTTGCCGCGCTTC
>JACDAW010000004.1 GCA_013695245.1 Pyrinomonadaceae bacterium
CGCGTGCGCGTTGACGAGCGTTCCTGTGTCTCCAACTTGTCCGCCTGATTCTGAATAGAACGGCGTGCGATCTAAGATAATCTCTCCCTCATCGCCTTCATATAATTGCTGCGCTTCTTCGTCACCCCTGATAATTGCAACGACGCGCGCCGCGTCAAGCCGCGTTCCTTCGTAGCCCGTAAACTCAGTTTTGCCAACGCGCGCAGCCGCCTCAGCATAGACGGGCTTCGCCTTGCTCGCTTTAGCCGTTGTCGCGCCCTCTTGCGCGCCTGTCTGTTGAATAGATTTCAACGCCCGGTCGAAAAGCTCGTTGTATTCTTCTTCCGCAATCTCAAAGCCTCTTTCCTCAAGCGAGACGCGAATCAGATCGCGCGGCGTGCCAAACGTGTCGTAGAGACGCGCAAGTTCTCTGTAGTCAGGCAACGCGCCCGCTTCCGTCGCCGCAAATAGCGCGTCGAGTTTTTGCAAACCGATGGTCAAGGTTGACGCAAAGCGTGATTCTTCCAACTTCACCATCCGCTCGATGAATTCCCGCGAAGCCTCAAGCTCCGGATACGCCGCGCGCATCTCTTCGACGACAAAATCCGTCACGCGATTGAAAAACGAATCTTCAAACCCAAGCGCGTGGCGGCCGTGATAGATCGCGCGGCGCATGATTTTACGCAACACATAATTGCGCCCTTCGTTGCCGGGAAGTATGCCATCGGCGATGGCGAAAGCGGTGGCGCGCGCGTGGTCGGCGATGACGCGCATCGCAAAGCCTTCCGGCGAATCGTAGGAGTAAGCCTTGCCGGAAAGTTCAGCGACGAAGTTGATGATGGGGCGGATGAGATCGGTGTCGTAGTTTGTCTTGACACCTTGCAGCACGGCGGCCACGCGCTCAAAGCCCAGCCCCGTATCAACCGACGGCGCGGGCAACAATTCAAGTTCGTATTTGCCCGGCGCAACCTCGATGCGGTTGTACTGCATGAAAACCAGATTCCAAATCTCCAGCGTCGTATCGCCGGGTCCGTTCACCAAGTCGGGGCGGTTGTATTCGGGGTCGTCTGGGCGCTCGCCGAGGTAGTAGTTGATCTCCGTGTTAGGGCCGCAGGGGCCTGTCTCGGCCATCTGCCAGAAGTTATCTTTGCGTCCGAAACGAAGGATGCGTTCGGGACGCGCGCCGACTTCTTGCCACAGCGCCACGGCTTCATCGTCCGCCGGGACTTCTTCGTCACCTGCGAAAACCGTGAACCACAATCTTTCCGTGTCGAGTTTGAGTTCGCCCACGAGAAAATCCCACGCGAAGCGGATCGCGTCACGCTTAAAGTAATCGCCGAACGAGAAGTTGCCGAGCATCTCGAAAAACGTGTGGTGACGCGCGGTCTTGCCAACGTCGTCCAAGTCATTATGCTTGCCGCCCGCGCGGATACATTTTTGTGACGAACAGGCGCGCGTGTAATCGCGTTTCTCGTCGCCGGTAAATACGTCCTTAAATTGATTCATCCCGGCGTTAGCGAAAAGAAGCGTCGGATCGTTGGCGGGCAGGAGCGGGCTTGACGGGACGCGCGTATGCCCGTGCTCTTCAAAATATTTCAGAAAGCTTTCGCGTAATTCGTTTCCGTTCATAATTGATAAACTTAAAAGTAAGATTTAAAGGCAACGGAGAAGTTTAACATGCGTGTGACGGGCGGGCGAGGCAGCGGTGGACGAGCCGCTTATTCGCCGTCAACGTCCGCCTCATCAATGTCGCTTGAAGATAGGGCGCGCACTTTTCTGATCACAAGGTCGTGGGAGAAACCACGCCGCAGCAGATGGTCGAATAAGCTTTTCGTTTCTTCGCGCGTTTGCGGCCGACCGCGCAGGCGAATGCGTTTGCTGATGGCTTCGTCAATTAATGTTTCTTCAGGCGTTTCCTCATACGTCGCCTTGATCGCGGCGTCTGCCACTTCTTTCGGAACTTTCTTCATTTGCAAATCGCGCGCAAGGCGCGTGCGCCCGATGGGTTTCTGTCGCACGCGCGAAGCGGCGAAACTTTGGGCGAACTGCTCATCGTTCACGTAACCGTATTCGCTCAACTTCGCAATCGCCGCGTCAACCGCTTCATCGTTCGACCAGTCTTTTTCAAGCAAACGCTCGCGTAGTTCGGCGATTGATCGCGGCTTGGCGGCGAGAAGTTTCACGGCACGTTGGAGGGTTCGCTCGCGCGCCTTCTGCGGATCGAGCGGACGCCGCGCAGATTCTTCGTCCTGCGGCTTTATTTGGCGATTTCGTCTTTGTCTGTACATTGTTTCCATACTAATGTAGCGCAGGGCGGAAGAAAGCAACAAACCGTTGACGCTTTAATTATGGATGGCATTTTAATCGTAGATAAACCTGTCGGCTGGACTTCGCACGACGTTGTGGCTCGCGTGCGGCGATTGCTTAAAACAAAGCGCGTCGGGCATACGGGCACGCTCGATCCGTTTGCAACGGGCGTGCTCATTGTGCTGGTCGGGCGTGCCACGCGGCTCGCGCAGTTTCTCGTCAACTCCGAAAAGGAGTATGAAGCCGTGATCCGCTTCGGCTACACGACCGACACGGGCGACGGGACGGGCGAACGATTAAAGACAACGCCTTTTGTGAAGGCTTGGAGCGAAGATGAGATCGAACGCGCGCTCGCAGGTTTGCGCGGGCGGATTGAGCAAGTGCCGCCGATGTATTCGGCGAAAAAGGTCAAAGGTCAAAAACTGTATGAATTAGCCAGACGCGGCGAAGAAATTGAAAGGCAGCCTATACCCATTCACATTTATGAACTTGAAGCGCAAACATCGAACGGCACGCTGTTACAAACTAACACTGACGGAACAATTGATCTCAACGCACGCGTTCGGTGTTCGGCGGGCACGTATGTCCGCGTGCTTGCCGAGATGACGGGAGAGCGGCTGGGCGCGGGAGCGCATCTCGCGCATCTGCGCCGCACGCGCGCCGGGTCGTTTCGCATTGAAGACGCCGTAACGCTCGATGAATTACAAAAGATTGTTGAAGCTGACGACACGGAAAGAATTATTATCAGTTCAGATGCGGCGCTCTCGCACATGCCGTTTGTGCATCTAACGGCCGGGCAAACGCGAC
>JACDAW010000011.1 GCA_013695245.1 Pyrinomonadaceae bacterium
CGTCACCGTCGTCTTTGAATATATCTTGCTCATGTTTGATTGATCGAATTGCGCTGAGCGGCGCGTCGCAGCGAGTTCGCCACCGGTCATATCGCGCACGCCGTTGATCGTGTCTTTCGCCCAACCAACTTTGCCGTCAAAGCCGCTTTGAAATTCGCCGAGACCCGTGAGCGTCATCGCCGTTAAGATTTTGTTGGGTGCTTTCTGTGTGATCACGATGGTGCCGCGCGCGCCCATCGGAGCGATTTCAATCGTGCCCGTCGAGACCCGGCTGGTGAATTTACTCATCGCGCTACGGCCGCCCGTGGCTTTCGTGTAAGCGTCGAAAATCTTTTTCGCGCTTGGAAGCTTCGCATCTCTCCGCGCCTGTGTTGCCTGACTGCTCTGCGCGGCGGGTGCGCTCTGTGTGGTCTGAGCCGTGATACTCGCGGTCGCGGCGATAAGCCCTAAGCTCAACATTACTGCGAGCATTTGATACCTTTTTGTGAACTTCAAGGTTAATTCCTTTCTTAAGAAAATCTTTTGTTAACGGATATTACTCAACGAGAGCCGGTGATTGCTTACTAAAATTATTTCTGTGCGCCGACACGAGCGTTAATACGCTCAAGCGCTGCGTCGAGTTGCAAATCGTGATCTGTCAGAAGCGTGCGGCGATTAAGTTTAACTTCCCTGTCAGGTGCGACGCCGCGACCTTCGACGAGCACGCCCTTTGGCGTTTTAAAGTCGGCAATCGCAAACTGAAACGTTGCGCCCGTCGGAAGCTTGCTAAAGACGGACGGAAGGGCTGCGCCCGCGCTTCGCTCGCCGATGACTTCGGCGCGACCCGCTTCCTGCAAGCCGAGCGCGAAAATCTCGCTCGTCGAAGCGCTTAAGCCATCAATGAGGATCACGACCGGGCCCGTGTAGGCGTTTGGTTGCGGATTGGCGATGAAGTTGATGTAGCCGGTGCGCTGCGTCATCGTGCCGAGCGTTATTGGTTTCGCGCTAAGCAACCCGCCGAAGCCCGTGCTCATTATCCCTAGCCCGCCGGGGTTGCCGCGTAAGTCAATGATGAGTCCGCGCGCGTCTGCCATTTCACGAACGGCGCTCCGAATCTTCGGCATTAGCGACGCCACCCAGATGTTGAAGCGGATGTAGCCGATGTTGTTTTCTAAACGACGCGCTTCAAACTGCGTCGGAACGGCCGGAAAGTTTCCGAAGGCTACAGACATCTCGTCCGTCGTAGGCAGAAGTGTAAACTCCGCTTCGCGCTCATGGTCGGCTTCATCCAAAAAGCTGATGCGAAGCTTTGTGCCGGGCGCGCCGCTCAAACGACCGAGCACAGCCGCCGCCATATAAGTCGGTTTGTAATTAGCGGCGAGATCGCTTTTGGCGACGCGCTCGATCATTTGACTGACAACCGCGTCGTTGATTTTCGTAATCACATAACCTCTCCGCAAACCGCCGCGCGCGGCCGCAGACTGCGGCGCAAGGCGCGTGACGACGGCTTGGTTGTCAATAACGCGCACGTCAATGCCGAGTTGCCCGCGCTCCTTCGTCGCTCCTCCTTCGCTCCTGCTATCGAATGCGCCCGGCGGGTAGATCGCAAAATGCGACAAATGAAGTTCATCGATCATGCGCCGTAGGAGAGTGTAAAACTCATCATCCGTTTTCACGGCTGCGACGCGCGGCGCATAATCGTCGTGCACCTTTTTCCAATTAACGCCGCCGAAGGTCGGATCGTAGTGCGACTCGGTAATTGTGCGCCAGACGATCTCGAACGATTCGCGGCGGACTTGCGCGACATCGGGTTTCGCTTCATTGCGGACGACGGGCGCGGAAGCCTGTGCGGGAGTTTGCGACGAATTCGTTTGCGCAGGGGAAAGCGCCAACGAATAGAGGATGAGCGCGATGCAGAGCGGAAATTTCTTCATAGCTTGTTTTAAATTTACCTGATTAATGCAGGAACAACGTTTTAACCGGGAAGAGTTTTTATTCGTAAGACAGATCAAGCGACAGGACGCGCCTGCTTATTCTACGCCCTGTCGCTCTTTGTTGATTTCGTACATTCTTACTTGCTTTTAGGCTTCTCGGTCGGCAATCCGGCCGCCACCCAAGCATCATAGCCGCCGAGCAGCGCGGCAGCATTGGTAATTCCTTTTTCCTTGAGGTCAAGCACCGCACGGGCGCTGGTGTGTTCGGACGGTCAAGAACAGTAAGTAATGATCTTTTTGTCGCGGGGAAGTTCTGCGCGGCGCGCGACTATTTCCGCTTCAGGAATCCAGATGGAGCCTTTGATGTATCCGGCGTTGTGCTGTCCTTCACCGCGCACGTCAACCACGACGGCCGTGTTCTGCGCCAGCATATCGCGCAGTTCGTTGACGTTGACACGCGCCGCGCCATCTGCCGCTTGTGCGGTCGGAGGGACGGTTGCGGTCGCCGAAGTCGCAGGCGCATTCGCGTTCGATGTCTGCGCCGCGTCGCCGCGCGCCTGATCGTTCGCCGCGACGTTTACGTTTGCTACCGCGTTCGTGTTGCTAGTTGTGTTCGTGTTGTGGGCTATGTTTGTATTTGTTGCTGTGCCGCACGCCGCGAGCGCGGCGATGACAGCGAGTGAAACGATTAAACGCATTGTGGCTTTCTCCAGAAAAATTTACATGTAGGCAAATGTAAGCATCGCATAAAACACGGCTTGAATGGAAGCATACTCGCTAACTTGAGCGATATAGCCAATCCCATTTAAGCGTTATTTCTTAGGGCGCAAATCCGACTCTCCGCAGCAAATCCTGAAAGCGCGGGTCGTCGCGCAAAGGGTCGTAGCCCGGCTCGACTTTGAGAGATGTCAATTGAAAGTCGCGCTCGGTAAAGGCTTTTTCGAGCGAAGCAAACGCCTTTTCCTTATCTCCGAGCGCGGCGTAAAGAATTGCCAATTCGGTGGGCGAAACATATTTTTCAGTCGTTTTTAGTTTATCGAGAATAGCAATCGCTTCATTACGCTTGCCGGACAGAGCATAGACCCGACCCAGATAAATCAACGCGCTGGTCGTTTCTTCTAATTTTATTGATGTTTGATACGAGAGAATTGCCTCCGCATACTGCCCTTTTTGAACGTAAGCGTTGGCGAGTTCTAAGTGGGCGAAAGGATTATCCGCCGCCAACTGAGCGTGAATTTGCTTTTTCGCAATAGCTTCGTCATATCGGCGGGCGTGATAGAAAATTAGTCCTTCATTGCCGATTAATCCGGTTCGCAACGGGTCGAGTTCCTGCGCCAGTCTGACTTCCCGCAAGGCTTCGTCGAATCTGCCTGACCGCGACAGGTATTCCGCATAAAGGGTGTGCGCCCCAGCGAGATTCGGGTTTAGTTCGATGGCTCGCTTAAATCCTTGTTCCGCGCCCGCCCAATCAAATTCAAAATCTCTGACTCTGGCTAGCGTGTAATGCGCTTCGGCAAGCGTTTCGTCCAAAGACAAAGCCTTCTCCGCCGCCGCCCGCGCCGGCGGCATTCCTTCCTTCGGACTAAACGTGCCGATTTCGACCAGAGTGGTGAAATTAATTGCCAGTTCGGTATATGCACGCACGAAACTCGGATCGAGCGCGATTGCCTGCTTTTGATATTCGATTGCCTTTCGGATATTTTCCGCTCCGTTCTTCCGGCGGAAAAAAACGCCGTTCATATAAGACTGGTAAGCCTGCGGATTGT
>JACDAW010000022.1 GCA_013695245.1 Pyrinomonadaceae bacterium
ATCGAACCTCCACGATGTCACCATCACAGGCTTCTGAGACCTGCGCGTCTGCCAGTTCCGCCACATCCGCGTGATGCAAAAGATCATACGGATGCGGCGGGCGGAGTGTCAAGCAAGCCTGCCAAAGCCTTGAAGGTTTGACGTGTGATAAACGCTACGGACGACCTAAGATGTCGCCAAGAATTGAGCCGATACCATTGCTACTACCGCCGCGCGAGTTGCGATTCCGATAACCGTCTTCGTATCCGGCGCGGAAAGCATCGCGGTAAGAATTGCGGTAAGCGTTCACGTTGCCGTATTCATTGCGATAACCGGAGGTCGCATCTTGGTAAGCGCCCTCGTCGTTGTAATTGTAACGCTCATTGTATGAACGATCTTGGCTTCCGGCGTTGTAGCCATCGCGGTAGCCGTAATTGCGCGCTTGCTGGGTGACTTCGCGGCGGTCGTTGATGCCGTCCTGATTACGGTCGCGGTTACGTCCACGCCCGTTGCGCCGGTCGCGGTTGTGATCGTCGTTATCATCATCGTTGTCGTAGCGGCGGTCGCGCTGCGGGCCGCGCCCGTCATAGCGACCGTCGCGCGCATCGTGTCCATTGACAAACACTTCTCGCTTTTTATCTTTGCCACGCCCACGCCCCTGTGCTTGGGCGGTGAATGCAAAAACGGGCAAAGCTAAAAAGGCGATGAGCATTAGCATCGCCATCCGAGAAAGCACTCGTTCGTGTGTGTTGGAATTAATCATCACAAGCTCCTAAGTCATTTGTAAAAAGCGCATTGCACTTTGTAATTGGTTCACTTCATTGTGGGTCAAGTTCTTTTGACGTAAGTAGCATCAAACAACAATTATGCCGTGTGTTTATATCGGGCGTAAGTCGTTGATAGAATTGGGTTATCGCCACTCTTTTGTTACCGCTAATATACGAAATGGATGACGTACAAACGGAATCGTGTAATGGCGTGAGCCGTTTTGGTGTAATGCGCGCAAGCAAAGTTCCAATCGTATCGTAGATAAGCTGTTGTGGTTGCAGGTGAGCGTTACGCCTTGTTATAGTTTGACGCGGGCAAATGATGGTTGAAGCAATTCAAGAATTGGAAGCAATGCGCTGGCGTTTCGACGAAGTGTGGCGACGCATTGACGCGAGCGCGCGGAGGGCGGGACGCGCGTCCGATGAAGTGAAATTGATTGCGGTGAGCAAAACGTATCCGGCAAGCGTTGTACGCGAAGCTTTGAAAGCAGGAGCGAAAGACTTTGGCGAGAATCGTGTGCAGGAAGCTGAAGGAAAGATCGAGGAGTTGAAAGACGCGAACCCGCGTTGGCATCTAATCGGACAGTTGCAGGCGAATAAAGCGCGCCGCGCGGTGAAGTTGTTTGATTGCATTCATTCGATTGATTCAGTTGAGTTAGTTAAACGTCTTGAACGAATCTGCGTCGAAGAATCGCGCGAAGATTTGCCCGTCCTCGTTCAAATCAATTTGGCGCAAGAGGAAACAAAGGGCGGCGCGAGTGTTGAAGAGTTGTCGGAGATCGTCGAGACGCTTAACGGATGCGAGCGACTTAAATTGACGGGATTGATGACGCTTCCGCCTTTTTATGAAGACGCAGAGCGCGTGCGCCCGTTCTTTCGTCGCCTGCGCGAGTTGCGCGATAAACTAGCAGAGCAGAACGCTTTCAAATCCGGCAGAGGCGAATTGTCAATGGGAATGAGCAACGACTTTGAGCTGGCGATTGCGGAAGGCGCGACGATGGTGCGGGTCGGCACGGCAATCTTTGGGGAGAGAACTCTGGTTCAATAACAAGGCGTTGGTTTTCTAGGTTGAGCGAATAGGTTTTATGGAGATTATCAAAACTGTTTTCAATGTGATTAGTGTTGCGATTACGGCATCTATCATCGCTGTGATCGTGTTGATGCTGGTACGACTAATTTTGAATTACGCGGATTTGAATCCGTTTAGCAGATTGGTGTTGACGGTGCGGCGTCTGACCGATCCGTTCATTGCGCCGGTGCGCCGCGCGATTGCTTCGTTCGGCTTCGGCCCGAACGTCGCGCCGCTCATCGTGATTCTGCTTGCGATTCTCGTCGGGTGGTTCGCGCTTAATCTGGCGGAGACGATCCTCAACACGGCGGCGGGAGTTTTAGATAGCGCGCAGGGAGGCAAGCTCGTAGCGGTGATCGGGCATCTGCTCTATGGATTCTTAGCCGTCTATTCGCTGCTCATCTTTATCCGCATCATCTTCTCATGGGGCGCGGTCGGGCGGAGTAATTCGGTGATGCGTTTTCTGATGCGTGCGACCGATCCATTGCTCGTGCCTCTGCGCCGCATGATCCCGCCTCTCGGCATGTTTGATTTGTCGCCTATCGTTGCGTTCTTCATCATCTGGCTGTTTCAAGCCGCCATCGTCGGCACACTTTTACGTGGTTTGAAATTAAACTTCATCGGCTAAAGATTTCGTGTGATCGAATGCGCGGAGAAAGACGGACGGCTTTGCTTCGCGGTGAGCGTCGCGCCACGCGCGTCGCGCAGTGAGGTTATCGGCGAACACAACGGAGCGCTGCGCGTGCGTCTGGCTGCGCCGCCCGCTAATGGGAAGGCGAATGAAGAACTTGTGCGCGCTCTATCTAAGTTTTTCGGCGTGCCTTTGCACGCGGCGGAAATTGCGAGCGGGCACGCTTCAAGACAAAAGCGCGTTTGCGTCGCCGGAGTTGATCGCGCGAAGTTTGAAGCGAAGTTGCAAGCCTTAAAAATCGCGTGATATATTCACGCCCCGCACAACATAAGTTTCTTCAAGGAAATCACAAGCGAATGTCTGGACACTCTAAGTGGCATACTATTAAGCACAAGAAGGGCGCGCTCGACGCGAAGCGCGGCAAGCTGTTTACGAAATTGATCAAAGAGATCACGGTCGCCGCGCGCACGGGCGGAGGCGGCGATGTGGATGCTAACGCGCGTCTGCGCAAAGCCGTCTCGGATGCGAAGGCGGCGAACATGCCGAACGATACGATTGACCGCGCGATCAAGCGCGGCACGGGCGAACTCGAAGGCGTCAACTATGAAGAGATCACTTATGAAGGTTATGGCCCCGGCGGCGTCGCCGTGATGGTAGATTCAGTGACGGACAATCGGAATCGCACGGTCGCGGAAATTCGTCACATGTTTTCAAAGAACGGCGGCAACCTCGGCGCTTCCGGCGCGGTCAATTGGATGTTTGAGAAAAAGGGTTACATCGTCGTTGACAAGGGGGCGAAGCCGGAAGACGAACTTTTCGAGATCGCAACGGACGCGGGCGCGGAGGATTTGCGCGACGATGAAGACTCGTTCGAGATCATCACTGCGCCGGACGACTTCGATGCGGTGCTCGAAGTCGTTAAGAAGGCTGGAATCGAACCGCAAGTAGCGGAAGTTGAAATGCTCCCGAAGGAATATAAAAAACTCGAAGGCATCGAAGCCAAACAAATGTTGAAGCTGATGGAAGCTCTCGAAGACCACGACGACGTGCAGAAAGTTTCCGCCAATTTCGACATTAGCGCAGCGGACATGCAGTAAGAAGGCAAAAGTAAAAAAGTAAAAGGCAAAAGTTTAGAAATAAGACGAACAAAATTTATGTCTGAATTGTTTGTGGTGTTTACTCTTGCCTTTTTACTTTTGCCTTAAATCATGATGCGTATATTGGGAGTTGATCCGGGCAGCGAAACGACGGGCTGGGGCGTGGTCGAAGGCGATGCGCGTCGCAGTCGCCTCATCGAATATGGTGTTGTGCGTTCGTCTGTGCGGGAGAGATTTCCGGCCAGACTCTTAAACATCAGCGTCGGTTTAGAAAAAGTGATCGAGCGTTTTGCGCCGGAAGTTTGCGCGGTGGAGGAAGCCTTTTTTGCAGTCAACGTCAAAACGGCGTTGAAGCTCGGTCAGGTGCGCGGCGCGATCCTCTTAACGGCCGAGCGCGCCGGATTGGAGATCGCGGAATACTCGCCGCGCTTGGTAAAGCAGACGGTCGTCGGCTACGGTGCGGCGGAAAAACATCAGGTTCAGGAGATGGTGCGCCTGCTACTTGGACTCAACAGTGCTCCACAGCCTCACGATGCGGCGGACGCGCTGGCCATCGCCATTTGCCATTTTCATCACGCCGGAATTGGAAAGAAGCTTCGCGCTGCGCGGTAGGCAGTCGCGCTGGCTCGCGTTTATAAAGTTCTATCGTGCGCTTTGTCCGGGTTATCTCACTCGCCCGCGACTATGGAGCGCGAAGTGTCGCCTTAATCAAACCTTACCTTGTTAAAGGAGACCCGTCACATGTTCGCTCACAAATCCGTTAACACGAAATTAGTTGCGTTCCTACTGTTCGCGTGCGCGCTGACTTTCGTCTCAATCGCTCACGGTCAACGACGACGCGCGCCCGGCGGCGGAATGCGCGCCGTCATCGTTGATGAACGGCTGGCCGCATTGCGTTCTGAACCGAGCCTTACTGCGCCGCTTGTGCAGCGTCTTAGTCGTGGGCGCAATGTCTCAATCACGGGAACGCGGCGCGCTTCCGATGGGATCACGTTTCACCGCGTCGCCGTCACACGCCGCACGCGCGGTTGGTTGCAAGCCGAAAGCCTCGTGTCGCCCGCGCGCGTCGGGGATGACGAGAAACTCTTGCGCCTCATACGCGGCTCAGAGGATGTCGACCGCATCGCCCGCGCGCGCATCTCTCTCGACCTATTCCCGCGCTCACCCCTGCGCCCGGCGGTGCTTCTGATCTTTGGCGACGCGGCGGAAGAAGCGGCCGTTAAACTTTCGCGCCAAGCCGACCGGCGTCTCAATGAAAACGAGATGCGCGCGGGCGGCGCGCCTGAATTCAGTTATGCGCTCAACTATAACGGCCTCGATAGATATAACCGACACGGCGTTACATTTACTTACGACCGCGCCACGCAAAGCTACCATTACGACGGTGGGAGTTGGCAAGAAATTCTGCGCCGTTACCCGCGCAGCCCCGAAGCGATGGAGGCGCGCAAACGACTTTCGTTGATGAGCGTTTCAAGTGCGCGCTAGAGACGCGAGCTGCGGGGCGGAAATCTTGAAACAATTTTTTCGCAAGATGAGTGTTGCAAAATAGAAGCGAGGCAGTTAGATTGTCGGTAGATTGAAGAAATGCGCAATCGAGCGGCGCTCCTACAGGGGAAGGGTGTGCCTTTTCGTTGCCGAACATGCAGGAGGAAAATATTGTGCCGACCGGAACATGTCCTGAGTGCGAAGCGGACGTTCACGTTGATACAGATACCGACAAGGGCGATACGCTAACGTGCGATGAGTGCGGAACCGCACTTGAAGTCGTCGGGCTTGACCCGGTAGAACTCGACATCGTTGAGGACGACGACGCTGATGATGACGAAGAGGAGGATGAGTATTGAAGGGGCGGGCAATTAAAACTTTTTATCGCTTGCCCGCCGCTGCCTGATAGCCGGGGCGACTCTGCCGCACGTTTAAACCCGAAGGAGCTACGACGCGAATGGAATGAAAACGTCCATCGCGTCGTTTCTCTTCTGGCGGATAAAAGGCGAGCACATAGGCGGACGTAACCTCTTCGGCGAGTTCGCGGAACAGTGGCTCGAAGTCGCGCTCAGTCGCATAGACGTTTCGCCCGCCCGTGCGCTCAACTAATCCGCTTACATCCAAAGGCGTCGGCAACGGATTCTTGTGTTGCGAGGCAGACAAAAGGCGTGTGTATGAGGGCAAGGTAACGGTGTAGATGCTCGTATCGGCGGCGTTCGCGCGCTCAATAACGGTTAGCGGCGCGACCGTATCGCCGACCGGAAAGCCGTCGGTAATAACGACAACGACGCGCTTCATAGAACGTCGTTCGCGCGTGCGCGGGGCGGAGCGCACGAGCAGGCGCACGGCATCGTCAACCGCGTCATAAGTGTGCGTTGATAATCCGCCATTCGGGTCGCGCGCGAGTTTGTCGAAGGCACGATTAAGTTTATCGAGATCGTTGGTGAACGATTGATGGATTTTGACGCGCATTCCAAAACTCATCACGGCGAACACAGAAGGGCCGCGCACCAAACGTCGCGTGAATAAATTAACCGCCCCGCGCAATCGCTCTACTTCCTCACTCGACATGCTGCCCGAAACATCTAACGCAAAGACAACCGCAATCGGGCGTTCAGTTCCGCTTCGACGCTCCACTCCGAAAAATGAGACGGGGCGTTCCATTCCGTCTTCGTAAAGTTTAAAATCTTCGGCTCGAAGATTGCGCACGGTTTGACCGCTTGCGTCCGTTACCGCCACGTCAACGTGAACGAGATCGGTGTCCACACGCACTACATCGTCGTCATCATCAATAATTTCATCGGACGGCGGCGTCGGGCGCGCTTGCGGTGGTGGCGGTGTTCGTTGCCCGGCGAGGGAGGAAGGAAAGGCGAAAATGAGAAATATCAAGACGCAGACAATTTGATGCTTGCCGCTCGACGGAAAAAGCTTTTCAAGCATGAGCGTTGATCTTAAAGCGTAAATCATATAATTCGGGGCACTGTTTGAATTCAACGGAAATATTATAGAGACTCTGCTTCAAGTCCGCCAGAGACATTTCGTCAGGCAACATAAAGCAAGACTACGGGCATCAATTTTTAATGATATGCGCAGGACGAATGCACTTGAGTTTTGAGATGATATAATAA
>JACDAW010000023.1 GCA_013695245.1 Pyrinomonadaceae bacterium
GTTCATCGCAGGCGTGCTCGATATTTTTGATGCGCTTGGCGTGTTCGCCGTAGTTGTCGCTTTTGTCGTCAAGCATCTCGACGAGTGCGCGCGCGGCATCGTAGATGTAAGAAGTCATCTGCGAGAACGAAACAAAATACTGATCTTCTTTCGGCAGAAAATTAAAGAGCGCCATCGGCGTGTAAACTCCGTCTTGAGATGTGTATAAAAGGAAGCGGGAATATAATCGAATGGCGGGCGGTTGTCTATGCTATGTCGGCAAAATTGTCGCCGCCCCTTAAGAATACGTTTTGAAACAGGGAGTAATCCCGAAGACACAGGAAATAAATTTCCAAGTCGTTCGTGTTGCTTTGTGGCTGAACTTTTCCCTTGTTTCGTTCCAATTTTAATCGTGGCGCAGAGCTTTTACGGGGTCAATGCGCGCGGCGCGCGCCGCCGGGTAGAGCGCGGCGATGATGGAAACGAGGATCGCGAAAAGGATCGCGCCGAGCCACAAGGGGGGCGGGATCGAAAAAAAATCAATGTATGACGCGCCCTGCTGCTTCAAGATAAACTCGTAGGCGAGACGATTCGACAGCATGTCAATGCCCCACGCCAACAGCACACCCACCACGCCGCCCGCCAAACCTATAACGCCTGCTTCAACGAAAAAGATCATTTTAATCTCACGATCTTCTGCGCCGATTGCTTTCATGATTCCGATCTCGCGTGTGCGTTCGAGTATAGACATGATCATTGTATTGGCGATCCCTAATGAGGCAACGAGCAGCGAGATGCCGCCGAGCAGTCCGAGCGCGGCATTGATGACAAGAAAGAATATGCGAATCTGATCGAGTTGCGAGACGATGCCGAAGCTGTTGAAGCCTAGTTCGTCCAGACGCTTCACGACATCTTTCATCACTACAGGGTCGGTCACGCGCACGGTCGCCGAGTTGTATCCGAGCGATTCATCTTGCTTTAGCGCACCGCTTTCGCGCGCAAGCCTGAGCGCAACTTCGTCCATCATGCTGCGATTCGCCGCCACCCAACTGCGCCCGGCCGCAAGCGGAACATAAATGTTCGCCGCTGGCATCAACCCGCGAAAGCGACGATTGCCGCCGCCTTCCTCTTTGCTCAACTCGTCTTTCAAAACTCCGACGATGCGAAACGTGCGCCCGACGAGATTCTCGTCCGCTTCGCTCGAAGCGTTATCTTCCTCAAGCGGTAAACCGAAGAAGCTCAATCCTCCGTCCGCTTCGTCTTCGTCTGCGCGTGACGAACTATCACTGTTGCCCGTTCGCGCATTCTCATTAGTTGTTGACGCGCTTCTGTTTGCTTCTTCATTCCCTCTTCCTCGCGGCGCAAGCAATTTAATTTCTTGCCCGACGGCGTCTGAAGCTTGCTTGTATTTAAAGTTGCGCAGGAAAGCTTCATCAACAATCGCTTCGTCCGCGCCCGCCTCGGCGATCATTCTTCCGGCCGCGAAATTTTGAAAACGCGAAGCGGCGTTCGGCACGCGCGCGCCGCTTATCTGTTGCTGCAGCGCGCGTTCGTTGGCGCGCACGTAAGCGGAAAACATCAAGTTTGGCTCAACGTAAGCGACACCCGGAATCCGTGCGATCTCATCGAGCGCCGCATCATCGAGCGAACGCTCCGAAGGCTTGTCTCGGCTTCGCCCGCCGCGTTCTTTTTCTTCACCCTTCTCCCGCCCTTCATCCGGCGAAGATTGGCGATTGAATTGCGCCGAGACGAGGCTGGCGATGTTGCGCCCGTAAACGGTAACTTCGTTGAAGAGGTCTAAATTTTTGAAACGCGAAACGGTGTTGCGCTGCAATCCCAAGCCGAACGAAACCATCGTCACGATCACGGCGACGCCGACGACCACGCCAATCGTTGTTAAAGTCACGCGCAATTTTGCTTCACGCAGATTGCGCACCGCCAACCGCAGAATATCGAAAAAGCTCATAAACTAAATTCTTGAAATCAACCCGCCGCAAACTTTAGTTAAACGATGCTATTTGAGCTTGCAGTTTCTTCAACTGCTCGCGCACCGCTTCCGTCTCCTCCGCGCTTCCGCCGCCGTGCCGCAAGTAGAATTGCAACTCCTCTATCGCTTCATGCAAACGATTCATCTGCGCAAGCAAAATTCCGCGCACCCGGTGATCTTCCATTGAGCGCGGCGCAAGCAGCAAAATGCGTTCGATGACGGCGAGGGCTTGACGGTGCAAATTCGAGTTAAGGTAAATGCCTTGCAAGTTACGCAGCACGCGCACCAAGATTTCGCGCTTGCTCATCGCGCGCAAGTGCTTCTCTGTTAAAACAACTTGTCCGCCGTACATGGTATCAAGTCGCTGCTGACATTCACCCTCATCAATCACTTTGCCGTAGAACGGATCGACGAGCGTCTCTTTCGTCGCGCCCGCGCCAACGCGCACGATGAAATGGCCGGGAAGTCCGACGCCTTCGGCGTTTAAACCCGCGCGGCGCGCAACCTCCATATAAACAATCGAAAGCGTGATCGGCAATCCTACTCTTCGCTCTAAAACTTGCGGTAAAAGACTATTACGCACGTCGTAATAATTTTGTTCATCGCCCGCGAAACCTAACTCATCGAACATGAAACTGTTCAACGTCTCCACGCCCGTGCTTCGGTTCGCTTCGACTCGCCGACGCCCTTCGTCGCCCATTTCACCAAGCAACGCGAGATTGCGCACCACTGCGCCGTGCGGTTCTTCCTCTTCGGCGATGAGCAGCGCAGCGTGCGCAAGATTGATCGCCTCATCCGATCCCGCGATCAAAGAAGCGAAGCGGCGGCGCGCTTCGTTCGCGGTGAGTTTATTGTAAGGAGTCATAAGCAAAGGAGGAAGTAGGAAGGCGGAAGGGTGAAGTCTGCGTTGACAAAGCTTTTCAAGCTTTGATCTGAAAATCTGATTTACTGAATCACGCCGCAAGGCGTGTCCTAACTTCCGCCTTCATCCTTCCTACTTCCTACTTAATCAAACACATGGTGGACGGCATCGGGCGTCCAGTCCGCGAGGCTTCTCGTCACAACGTCTGCGCCTGCTGCGCGGAGTGCTTCCTCAGTGACGGTGTTAGTGATGCCGAGCGTGCGCATTCCGGCACGCTTCGCGGCGACGATTCCCGGCGGCGCGTCTTCAATGACAAGGCAATCTTCGGGCGAGATGCGCACCCCACCGCGCGCCGCAAGCGCATCGTCTATTAACTTGAAAGCGAGATTGTAAGAAGCCGGATCGGGTTTACAAGCTTTAACACTTTCGGCGCTCACGATCACGTGGAACACATTCATGAGATTCGCCTTTTCGAGCACGTAAGCGATCTCCGAGCGAAGCGCCATGCTCACGAGTCCGACGCCGTATTTGTGCGACACAGCTTTAACGAAAGTCGCCGCGCCGGGAAAGAGCGGCAATTCGTCTTTGAACAATTCGCGGTGCAGTTGCGTCTTACGCTCGATCATAGCTTGCAGAGTTTCATCTGCGAGCGCCTTTCCAGCGCGCGCAAATGCAGCGCGCACGAAGGTCACATCGTCCATGCCAAGCGCGTCGTAATATTCCGCCTCCGTCAGTTGGACACCTTCCGCGCTCAAAATTTGTTGATAAGCTTTTAGCTGAATCGGCTCGTCATCAATAATGACACCGTTAAAGTCGAACAACACGGCTTGGATCATGAATTAAAATTAGAACGATCTGAGATAGTGTGGAACGTTTTCTTTATTGTAAGCAACAAGAACACAAAAGGTAAAAGAGATTACGCGCAATGTTGTCTTCACTTCAGCCTTTCGCCCTCCGCCTTCATCCTTAACTCTGCACTCGCCCATCTTTCATAAAGATGGTACGGTCGGCGAACTCGGCGGCCAAGTCGCGGTCATGTGTGACAAGCACAACTGTCAATCCGCTTTTATCAATCATGTTGCGCAGCAAAGCGAGCAGTTCGCGCGCGCGCGTCGAATCCAAATTTCCCGTCGGCTCATCGGCGAGCAAGATACGCGGGCGATTCGCCAACGCGCGGGCGATGGCGACCCTCTGTTGTTCGCCGCCGGAAAGCTCCGTCGGCTTGTGCGTTAAGCGTTCGCCTAATCCAACCTCTTCGAGCAACTCGCGCGCGCGTTCATCTCTTGCCCGTCCGCGCAATCCGCCGAACGCCAGCGCCAGCCCGACGTTTTCCGCCGCCGTCATGCTCGGAATCAAATTGAAGTTTTGAAAGATCATCCCGACCGAGAGCCGCCGGTAATGCGCCATCTCCTTTTTTGTAAACGGAGCGAGCGAACGATCCTCGAAAACGATCTCTCCGCTCGTCGGGCGATCAAGTCCGCCGAGCAAGTTGAGCAGCGTTGATTTGCCCGAACCCGAAGTGCCTTGCAACGCGACAAATTCTCCTTCTCCGACGGCGACGGAGGCGTGATCAAGCGCCACCACTTCCGTGTTGCCCATCCGGTAAATCTTCGAGACTTCGCGCGACTCTAATAAGCTCGACATGGAAACAGTTTGCCAGATACTTTCAATCGCAACTTAATCTTTATTCTTACGTTCAGTTTGTGAACGCAGTTTCACCGCGCGTGATTAAAACAAACCGCCGCGTGATTAAGACACGCGAC
>JACDAW010000402.1 GCA_013695245.1 Pyrinomonadaceae bacterium
CGCCCGTCTCCCTCACTATCCCTGCGATGTCGTTGCCGAGAATGAGCGGCAGCGGCGTCTTCACATTTGGCAAACCGCCGCGCGTCCACACATCCAAGTGATTCAACGCGCACGCGCGCACTTCGACCAGCACCTCGTCCGCCTTCGGACGCGGCACAGGCGCATCCTCCGTGTAACGCAACACCTCTGGCCCGCCGTGACTTTCAATAACGACAGCTTTCATATTCAATCAATGAGAATCTTTATGCCCCGACCAACGGCAATTCTATTCCTTCAGCGCCTAACTTTGATTTTACGACGGGTGAACGCAAGATGTTGAGTGCCGGAATTGAGCTGATGCTATCGCGGGGTCGGCTCGAACGACTTGTTCGGCGGCGAGTCACCGATATTTGAGTATTTCTTCCACCGTAAGATTAATATCATCTGCGATCTTCCGAAATAACACGGGCGAAACATCTCTGCCTTTATGAACCGGAACGGTTGTGCCCCGCCCGTCCCTGTGCCGAAATTGTTTATGCGAACCACGTTGACGCACTTCGGCGAATCCAAGCTTTTGCAAGATAGAAATAACTTCGCTTGGCTTTAGAACAGGGACATTGCCCATCTTAAGCCACCATCACTGTTTGAGTGCCAATGAAATCAGCCTCCATCTGCGGCTCGCCATCTTCAAGCAACATTTCAATAACTTCACGAAGATTAGCATTCAACTCATCAAGCGTTTCGGCTTGGGTATGAGCGCCAGCGAATCCCGGAACATATCCTACATATAAACCGGTGTCAGCACACTTTTCAACAATAGCGGTATAAACTTTCATGGCTTTCCTCCACGAGCATTATACATGAGACGCGAAAGCCACCGCCCGCGAACGGCATTTGAGCAACGAGGGACAAAGCATCATGAGAGGATGCTATCGCATGGTCGGGTTGAATAACTTGCTCGACCGCGCAGTGTTAAGCAGCAAAGGGTTTACTGTGGGCAACAAAGCAAAGCTTCGATTCAACGTCGTTCATAAACTTCTTCCCGCGCGAACGGCGTGAAGTTCTCGATTTCAATCGGATGCTCTAGCAGTTGGTCAATCATATCCGATGTAGCAGCCGATTTTTCTGTGGATAAAACGATCACACGCACCGTTCCGGCTATTTTATCTTGATACTCAGCCGGAATCTCAATCCGACCATCTTTCGGTTTAGCCTGAAACTCAAAGGCGTACATAAAATCCCTCCACTCAGAAAACGTTATATGTTTATAAGGCGCATGTGTCAAACTTTCGGGCTTATGTATCGCCGTCAAGTAAAGAAGCGTCGAACGCTAGAATTAAGCCGCTGTCCGCGAGCGGCATTCAAGCAAGCCGAAAAGAGAACTGTGCAAGCCATGTTATCGCATAGTTGGCTTGAAGGATTTATTCCGCTGTGCGATCACCGATTATCATTTCACCTTCTTGAGTACCGTCTCCATCATAGTAACCCATCCCTTCTCCTCGCTATGCCACGCTTCATGTTTTTCGTGCCACTCCCCGTCGTCAGTTATCTCAATGGTCATTATTGAAATGGTATGGGGGGCGGAAAATTCTAACTTCACTCTGAGAACTTTAGGTTCAGCTAATACCGCCGCATGTGGGTTCCTACGCCCAGCAGATGTTCCCGGTCGCCAGTAGTAAAGTTTTGACTTCTCATCGTAATAGACAGAAGCAGTGCTAGACAGGAGCAATGGATGATCTATAACAACTCCGGGAGGCGAGACAGTACGATAACCCTCGCCGCTTTTCTTATCACTTATGATCAAGGTTAAGCCATCTTTTCCCTTTTTGACTTTTGTGGTTTGCCTTATTTCCTTCTTCGGATCAATGAACCAGCCCTTACCTTTCCACTCACCTATTAGAAAATCCAGTTTTCCCATTTGCTCCTGCGAGGTAGAAGAAGGTGTTTGACCCGACACAACGATAGGTAAAGCCAGCATCAAAAACCATGACAAAACAAAACTGAGATTACCTGCCAATAATAACGAGATAGGCTTGTCACAACATTTCATATAATCACCTTTCTTCAAGTTCAACATAGCCACTTTGTATTCATTAAACTGCTTGCTTACTTTCTTCAGAAGGACGAGCGACCCGTCTTCTACAATCTTCTATTTACGCAATCGTGCGCCCGCCGTCAACGATAATTGTTTGCCCTGTAATGTAGCTCGACGCATCGGAAGCTAGAAAGACCGCGACGCCTTTCAGTTCACCTTCCGCTCCGACGCGCGGGATCGGTGTGCGCGCTTTGATTTCATCTTCCGTCTCTTCGATTACAGCATCGGCGAGACGCGAATGGAAGAAGCCGGGCGCGACGGCGTTGACGCGGATGCCTTCGCGCGCCCACGAAGCGGCAAGTTCGCGCGTGAGTCCCAAGAGTCCGGCTTTGCTCGCGGCGTAAGGGGCGGAGTGGATGTCGGAAGTCGTCGAAGCGAGTCCGGCGATTGAAGCGATGTTGATGATGCTGCCCGTCTTGCGCTTCAACATCTCGCGCCCGGCGGCTTGCGCGAAGAGAAACGCGCCCGTCAAGTTTACGTCAATCACGCGCTGCCATTTATCAAGCGGCATCTCTTCAGGACGCGCGCCCCAAGAGATTCCGGCATTGTTGATGAGAATATCAACTTTGCCGTAAGCCTCGGTTGTGCGATCAACAACGCGCTGCACGTCGTCGGCGTTTGAAACATCGCACAATTCGCCTTCAACACTAAAACCTTGTTCGCGCATCTCCGCGACGGTCGGCGCAAGCCACTCTTCCCTTCGCGCGCAGAGCATCAGAGACGCTCCGGCTTCCGCCAATCCGCTTGCGATCTCCGCGCCAAGCCCGCGCGACCCGCCTGTGATAATTGCGACGCGCCCTGTGAGGTCAAACAATTCTTTGATGTGCTTTGTCATCTCAATTACCGCGCTCGTCAAACGCGCGTTGCGAACGAATGAAATAACGCGCTCAATGATCTTCGTAGAACTTCAAACTCGGATGATTCCTTCCGCTTTACCAAATTGAATCTTGGTGTCTTTAACAAGCGTGACGCTGCGCTCCGGTTCGACATCTTTCACCGTGCCGTCCGGCATTGTCACGACCCACCTGTCGCCCGATATATTTTTCAATCCCCACACGCCCTTCTGCGTCGGGTGTTGCGCGACGGAGGCAACCGGCTTTGAGAAATCATACATCCGTGAGTCGTCAATGTGATGCGGAAAGAGTTGCGTGTCGTGATTGAGCATCACGACAGACTTGCCGATGCGGATGCGCGGCGGAAGGCGCAACTCGATTTTGCACGACCAGCACGGCGCGGGTTTGCCGCCCGCAGCCTTCAACGCTTCGCCGTCGTAGATATTCTCTAAATAACAATACGGGCAGTAGATGATCGCGTCGCGCAGTCGCACCATCGTCGCGCGCCATTCGCTTTCGCGCACGCGCGCGAGCGGATCGCGCAAGCCATCGGTAAACGCCCGCGTGAAGAGGTCGCGTAAGAACTGCGGGTAGATCGGCCAGAACGCAATCGCGTTATCATGTGTGCCGGGCACAGGTTCGTTTGAATGGTCAACGGGATCGAAGATGAAAAGCGGTTCCGTTCCATAGAGCTTTGTCATCGCGGGCAGATCGAGACATTTGATCTCCGTCTCTTTACGACCTTCGAGCGGGTGAGCGACCGTCAACATATAAAACAGCAGCACAGCGAGCGAGAAGAGATCGGTTTGCGTCGAGGGGACGGCTTCGCCGCGCACGACTTCGGGAGCCATAAAGCGCGGCGTGCCGAGCACGCCCAATGTGCCGCCGCCGTCAACCGCCACGTTGTCGTTATCGCAGATGAGCACGTCGCCGTTGTCTGGATCAAAGAAGGCGTTGCCGAACGAGATGTCGCGGTAACATAAACCTTGCGAGTGAAGTTGAAGGTAATCGTGTGAGAGATTTAGCCCGGCGGTGGCGAGCGCGCGGAAGGTCGGCTCGATGCGACGTTTCATGAGGTCAACGATGTTCTTAAATCGTGGCGGACGGAGCGCCATCACATAACCGAAGCCTTGCACTTGCGGGTCCGTGGCAAGTTCGAGCGGCCACAAGAAACGCTCGTTAGGCGCACCTTTGCGGACGAGAAGTTCGATTGCGGCGCGCTGTTCTGCGGTCGCCATCTGCGGGAAGAACCACTTAAGCGCGACCGATTCGCCGCCCAAGTTCGCTTTATAAACTTCGCCCTGCCCGCCTGCGCCTAAGAGTTTCTCCGCCGTGCAGGGCATACCCGATGGTTCGGTGTGCACCGTCTGTCCCTCTTGTAGAATCTGATCCATAACCTTTCGGTCGCTCCTTCCCTACTGCCTGTTTCCTTTGCTCTCAACGAGCGCGCCGTATTCCGTCTCCCACGTGGCGATGCGGTTTTCCGTCATATCGCAATTCTCAACGTTCGCCGCGCCGTCCGCTTTAACTCTCACACCGACTTTGCCGTTCCGTTTGACGTTACAATCTTGAATAATGCCAACGCCGCCCGCATAGACGCTTACACCCGCGTCCGCGTTACTGTTAATCTCGCATTCGTGCAACTGCGCGCGTCCATCGTCGCTGATGAGCACGCCGGAATCTTCGCCGTTGTGAATGCGGCAACCTTGCGCGGTGAGATTGCCGCCGAGCGTAACGGCGATGTTCGCTTCGCGGTTGCCGAAGACGTTGCAATCTTCAAGAAGCGCGCGACCGTTGCGGTGAACGAAGACGCCGGAATTCTCGCCCCGGTAAATCTGGCAACGCCTCACGGTCGGCTCTCCCTCTTCGCTAACGCCTAGCCCGGCCATCAGGTTGCCGTAAATTTCGCAATCCTCGATCAACCCCGCGCCGCCATCCCAAATGACGATTCCGGCATCTCTTCCGTCGTGAATCTTGCATCCTTT
>JACDAW010000057.1 GCA_013695245.1 Pyrinomonadaceae bacterium
CGACGCCGGGCTTGAGGATGCTCGAAAAATACGCGGTGCTCATCGGCGGCGGGCGCAATCATCGTTTCGGTTTGGACGACGGCGTGTTGATTAAGGATAATCACATTGCTTTAGCGGGCGGAGTCCGTGCGGCCGTTGAGCGGGCGCGCGAAGCGGTCGGGCATCTGCACAAAATCGAGGTTGAAGTTTCGAGTGAAAATGATCTGCACGAAGCTATCGAAGCCAAAGCCGACATCATCTTACTGGATAACTTGACGCCGGATGAGACGCAAAGGATGGTTGAAACGGCGCGCGGTTTATCCGCAAACGTGCTGCTCGAATCGTCGGGCGGCATTACGCTCGAAAACGTGCGCGCTTATGCGGAAGCCGGAACCGATCTGATCAGCATCGGCGCGCTCACGCATTCGGCGCGCGCGATGGATGTAAGTTTTAAGATTCAACCGGGATGACAAAGGGCGGGGAATGAGTCGTCAACGGGCGAACAAAGATGCAACAAGATTGCGCGCCTGACGTGTATAAGCTTGCGGCGTTTGTGTCGCGGCAGCGATGTTTGTTTTAACGTTCGTCGAAAAAATCGGGCGAGCGGTGATAACGAGGGAGGTTTACGATGTGGATGCGTTTGATTTATGGCGTAACGATCTGGTTTGTAATGATATTGTCTTCGGCGTCGTTTTTAACAGACGCTCACGCGCAAGGGCGGCGCAGGCGTCCTTCGCGGCGCATCACAAATCCCGTCGCCCCGCGACCAACGCCACCTGTTAACTCTTCAACGGATGCACAGATCATCAGCACCGCCGAAGATCAAAGTTCTTCGAGTGCAAATGATCCTGCCGCAGATGGCAATGAAGCTGGCGGCACGCGCGCAGGGAGCGGAACGCGTCGCGGCACAGGCTCCGAAACGCAGAATGAAACTCAGCCGGAGTCTCTACAGCGCACGGTCAACCGTTTGTCATCGCAGGTCACGGGGCTTACGAATGATTTAAATCAACTTAAAGAACAGCAGCGCACCTTGATCAACCTCGAACGGCTAACGCGCACCGAGCAGAGGGCTGAAACTTTGCGGGCGCAACAACGCGACGTGATGAAACAGGAAGCCGATCTGCAGGCGCGCGCCGAAGCGCTGGAGTATGAACTCAGACCGGAATCAATCGAACGGCGCGCGGCTTTGAGCGGCTCGACGCGCCCGGAAGAAGCGCGCGCGCAACTCCAGCGACAACTTCAATCGGAGCAGGAGCGTGTGCGCGCCCAACTCAACGTTCTTACCAGCAGTCGTCAACGTTTGGAGACGGCGGTAGCTAACGCCGACGCAGAAACAGACCGCCTGCGTCAGCTTACTGACCGCGACACAAGCGACGAAGCGCAAACAAATCGCCGTGATAGTAACCAAGCAGACACCAACGCTACGGCGTTGCCCACGCGCTCGACACAATCAACGAATGACGCAAGCGCGCCGCCTTCTCCTCCTGCTGCTCCGCCACTTTAAGTCACCGTCGGCTCGTGTTCACTTTTATGGGGACGATTACGCCAATTGAATCTTATCGTTTGATCGCCGAAGCGCACGCGCGCGGCGAGTCGGTCGTGGTCGCAACGGTGGCGCACACGCGTGGTTCGACTCCGCAACGGCGCGGCGCAAAGATGATTTTTTTCGAGAACGGCGCAACGGCCGGGACAGTCGGTGGCGGTTGCATCGAAGCGGAAGTTTGGGCGGAAGCGCGTGCGGCGTTGCGCAGCGGCGAGTCGCGTCTGCACAAATTCAGTTTGACGGCCGAAGAAGCGAGCGAAGAGGGAATGGTGTGCGGCGGCGTGATGGAGATTTTCATTGACGCATGGAAATTTTAGCGGCGTCCCGGCGCGCGGAGCGCGAATGAACACGCGAACGATCTGCTATATAAGCGTTAGCAGTTAATCGCTTCAAACAATAAAATTTCTCACCTCCGGCGCATATTGATTCGATGAATGTTCCTACCAACGAAACATCTTTCACCACTCTTGCACAAAGAATCAATTGCACGCTAGAGCAAGGCTCGGTCGCCGCGCTCGTTACGCTCATCGAATCAAAGGTTAACGTCGGCGCAAAGATGCTTTGCGAAGAAGCTGGGGAAGACGCGGGAAGTTTGGGGGATGCGCGGCTGGATGAGGCCGTTAAAATACACGCGCAGAGTTTCCTTCGCGCGCGCAGTGAAGCCAGAGTTTATAAGGTTGAAGAGTTTGCTCCGCAGCTCGAAGCGTGGCGAGAAGCGCGCGTGCTCTTCGAGCGGCTTGAGCCTGAGGCGCGCATCGTCGTCTGCGGCGCGGGGCACGTCGGCGCGTCGCTCGCACGCCTCGCGCACACGTTGGGTT
>JACDAW010000066.1 GCA_013695245.1 Pyrinomonadaceae bacterium
GAACACTATATTGACCCGCTTCATTTTCGTGACACGCTCAACAGCTACTTGGGTAGCGCCTTTTCCGTTGAACCTATCCTCACGCAATCCGCGTGGTTTCGCCCGCACAACCGTAGCGAAGACATTCCGAATCTATATTTCGCGGGCGCGGGCACGCATCCCGGCGCGGGACTTCCCGGCGTAATGAGTTCCGGCAAGATCGTCGCTAATCTGATCGGCGAAGCTCACGCTAGAAGCGCAACGGCAAACTAATCGTCATCTTAAGCATAGGTTATAATGCGGCGACGCTTTGCTTACGACGAAGCGTTGCCGCAAATCGCTTTATTTAAAATTACGGAAACGATTACGAGATGAAGTTGATGAGAATGCTTTGGGGAATTATCAAGTGGTCGGTTTTGGGCTTGGCGGCGATTCTTGTCTTTCTGCTCGTTTATGAAACCGCGACTTTCCCGCGCACGGGCAAACTGCGCACGGATAATCCGCAAACGACCGCGCTCATCGAAGCGCGCATGGACGAAGCGCGCGGGCGCGGCGAGCAACCGAAGCGTCTGCAAATCTGGATGCCGCTTGATCGCATCTCGCCGAATCTGCAACGCGCCGTCATTGCCGGTGAAGACACAAACTTTATGGCGCATCACGGCTTCGACTACGAAGCGATTCAACGCGCGTGGGACGATGCGCAACGCGAGGCGGCGCGTGAGGCGAAGGAAGAAGGCGAGCAGGATAATTCAAGTTGGATTCCGGCGATGCCCAATTTCAAACGCGGCGCTTCAACCATCTCACAACAACTCGCCAAGAATCTTTATCTATCGCGCGAGCGGTCGTTCCTGCGCAAAGCGCGCGAGGCCGCGATCACTTATTTTCTCGAACGCAATTTGTCGAAGCGCCGCATTATCGAAATCTATCTCAACGTCATCGAATGGGGCGACGGTATCTACGGAGCGGAAGCGGCGGCGCGCACTTACTTTAATAAACCGGCCGCCAACCTCACGCCGCAAGAAGCCGCGTATCTTTCCGCAATGATCCCAAGTCCGCTTAACATCTTCAATCCGCAAAAGAATGCGCGCCGCGTCAAACGTCGCCAGCGCGTGATCTTGCGCGGGATGCCGCTTGTAAAAATTCCGGGCTGATGGTTAAAAAGGAAGGGCGGCGAGAACGATCAACTCTCGCCACCCTTCGCGTTGTTTCTTGCGAAACTCTTAAAGCGCAAACTCGCGTGATAGTTCGAGTTCTGTTTTACGAAGCTCGAACCTACCGCGCCCGAAATTACCTTCGGGTTCTAAGGCAAGCACGACGAAGTAGTCGCGGTTGAAAAGCCGGATCACGAACGTCGCGCCATCAAACACGACGTTCAACTCACGCAGACTTCCGAGTCCGATGTCGCCGCCTGTGCGCTGGACACTACGCACGAGCGAAGCGAATTCGGCAGCGACCACATCCAAGTTGGCTTCGCGCCCTTCCGCGCGCAAAACCTTTTCCACTTCGATGCCGTCCGCTCCCATGATGAGCGCCGCGACTGCACCTTCGGTTCGTTCGATGATGTTTTCAAGTTTCTCTTTGAACATCGGTGAAGTTCCTCCGAAAGCGAGTTTACGGCCGTGTGCCGCCTGTTGCATCAGGGCGCGCGGTGGTTTGCGTACCGGGCACGGTCGGCGTCTGCGGCGCGATTGGCGAGTTCGGCGCGGGGTTGTTTGCAGGCATCTGCTGCAACTGATTTGGCGTCGGCGTATTCGACTGAGGATTACCGAGCGGGACAGGTTGTGGGATCGTCTTGGTGCGCGTTGTATTACTTGCCGGAGCATTGGTCGGGCGACCTTGAAAATCCGGTCGGTAGATGCGCGGTGTGATGAAGAACAGGATTTCATCGGTCGTGCGCGATGTGGTGCGGGTTTTGAAAAGGTTGCCGATAATGGGAATCCCAGACAAGCCGGGCACGCGATTCTGCCTTTCACGCTCGTTGTCATTTAGAACGCCGCCGATCACCGTTGTGCCACCGTCCGGCACGAGCACTTCGGTCTGCATTCGTTGGGTGGCAATACCGGGTATGCCATTGACAACACCGGAGAGCGCATTGTTTTCTGCCGTCACGCGAAGAATTACAGTGCCCGCATCCGTTATTTGCGGCGTCACGGAGAGTCGTAACGGGACGCTAACATAAGTCGTGGTGAAAACAACTGCGCCGCCCGACGCGCCTTGCGCCGTAGTGACTGGGATTTGCTGTCCCGTTTCAATTTGCGCGGGACGATTATTGAGGGCGGTTACGCGCGGCGTACCTATAGTTTTGGCCTGACCTTTATCTTCAAAAGCCGAGATAGTGGCATTAATGCGAGCCGTGCCAAAGACGCCCGTCGTTAAGGTGAGGAGCGGAAAGTTGATCCTGTTTGTCGGTGTAAACCCACTCGATGGATTGTTAGGATTGAAAATACCTGTCGATCCGGTCGGATCGTTGATTGCAGCAGAGAGTTGCACGCCGAGTTCACGGCTGAAATCGCGGCTCACGACGACGATGCGCGTTTCAATTTCGACTTGCGGTTCGGGCTGATCGAGCAATGTGATCAATTGCCTAATAGCATTAATATTTTCTTGCACATCCGTGATGATTAAAGTATTGCTGCGTCCGTCAACTTCGATGCCGCCGCGACGTGAAAGACGGCGGGAGATAATGGGAAGCAGACCTTGTTCGCCACTTCCGCCCGTGGCATCGCCGCCTGAGCCGCCTGAAAAACTCTGATTCGTCGAGCCACCCGCAAAGCCGCCGCTTGAACCGGCCGCTTGCGCGAGCGTGCCCGAAGCGCGGGCGTAGTTGAGGCGGACAAACTCTGTGACGAGCGGCGCGTTGTCAAGTTGCGCATCTCTCACCTGTCGCTGAAGAGCGGATTCGCTCGCCAGCACTTCGATGGCGGCGACGCGCAGGAGATTGCCGTTAACATCAATTCCTAAACGGTTCGCGCGCAAGATCGCATCGAGCGCAATGTTCCAAGGCACGTCCGTGACGTTGACGGTGACGGGCACGGCGCCGACCGATTTATCGATCACGAAATTAACGCCGTACTCCTGCGTAAAGAAATTGAGCACATCGCGTATGTCAACGTTGACGACGTTGAGGTTCGTCGGATCGCCGATGAAGCCGGGTTGACCGTAACGTTCACCCTGATTTGTTTCCTGTTCGCTCGTCCGTCGAACGGAAGGCACGGGCGTCGGCGTCGGAGTTGCTTCTGGCGCAGAGGTCGCAGCTGAAGGTGAAAGTTCCAACACAAGCTCGTTACCGGCTAACCGCAAGCGTTCGCGCGTAGGAGCGCACGACGGCTTCGCGGCGAGACTACGTTCCCCGTTCGCAGAAGCCGGGATGACGAGCTGGCACATCAGCGTGAGGACGAGCGCGCCCCGACCGATGAATTTTGGAATCGTTACTTGACAAGACATGTTTTGATCCTCGATTGCGATGGGGAAGCCAAGCCCGCCACACGCTAACGCTCGTTGAAGCAAATGGCTGCTTCCTTGAAGCGCGCGCCGCACTTACGCGGTGGCAATTCCCGTCAATGGTTAAAGTGGTCGCGCGCGCCCAACCCAAAAGATGCGCGCTTAATCAGTGAATGTTTGCGACACGAAATCGAATTCGTGCGGCAAAATTTTGAAGAGTGTCAGCGTTCAAGTTCACCTGAGAATCGTCTTAACACTATTAACTACCCGATGGTTCGCTTACTGTTTGGGCGTCGCCGCGCCGTTGGCGGTCAGCGAATCTGTCGCTGCGGTGTTCTGCTGGCGCAACGCTTTCGTTTCGACGGCAGTTTCACGTTTACCGTTCGTCCACCGCGTCACGCGTCGAAAGACAAGACGACCTTCTTCGATGGCGACTAATTGCCCGTCGTAAAACATCTCGCCCGGATAGATCACGTAGGAGAGTTTGATCGGGGTGGCTTCGACCATCGCCGCGTAGCCGCGCGGCGTGCGAAAGATTCCGATCACTTGCAGTTCACTGAGAAGCAACGCGGTGACAGGCTTCGGCGCGGGACGCTGAGCTTCTATTGCTGCCGCCTTCTGCGCTTTGTAGCTGTTAATGCGCTCTTGAATCGCGGGCGGACTGATCACAGACGGCGTGGCTCTCGCTGAAGGCTTGCGGCGCACAGGCGCTCGATACGGAGTGAACGGGTCGCGCGAAGCTCCTCTGTAGGTCGTGCCCGCGCCTCCTCCCTGTGTTTGCGCTGCTCCATCGGCGGCAAAGGCGGCAATGATAACGAGCGGGGCGAGCAGTCCGAGCGCGGCGGTGCGAATGATTCGTGTGTATTGCTTCATTGATAGTTCCCTTGCTTCTCGTAAGGTTTACTTTGCAGGAGCGGGAGCCGCAGTGGTGGTAGCTGCGGCCGGGGCGACATCGGGTTTCGTTGTTGCCGCCGTCGTCGAGATTTGCAGTTTCTCCGACGAGACGTAGTAGGCCGTGATCAGGAATTGCGCTTCAATGGTTTTGCCTGCGTTTGAATTGGCTGCGCCCGGTGCGCCGCCAGTGCGGTTGACTTTAAAATCCGTGATCGAAACGATGCGCTGGTAGCCCGCCATCTGCGCGAAGAATTGTCCGAGGTTGTTGTAAGTGCCGGAGACTTCAACTTCAATGGGCTTGCCGGAATAAAAATCATGCTGCGTGTCGTCCTTCGGCGAGAAGCGGCGCAGGGAAAGCCGCCCGCGCGCGCGATCTTGGATGCCGCCGAGCACGCTCGTCAGTTCGCGTTGCTCCGGGAGCAACGCCTTCAGATCGTCGTATTCGGCTTGCGTTCTGGCGTAGGCGGCGCGGAAGTCGTTGATGCGCTGCGAGGCGATGCGCGCTGTTTCGTTTTTGCCTTGAAGGTCAGCGATCTGTGCGTTTAACTTCGCCGTCTCAGCGCGCGTTCCGCTCGTCACGAAGTAATAGAATCCGGCGTAGAGCAGAAGCGCGACGACGCCGAAAACGGCCGCCTGCATGTACCAAGGTTTCTCTTGCAATGTTTCGAGTTTAAGCATCGATCTCTTTCCTCGTGTGCGCGCGCTCTCTGCGGTGATTCGAGCGGCGCTTCAGCTCCTGCGTCTTAACGTTGCGCGATCTGACTTGCGGTAGTGGCCGTAGGGACGTTGGCGGCCGTGGCGTTCGCCGACGTTGGTTGCGGCGGCGAGTATTTACACTTGATCGTGAAACTAACAGTTTCCGGTTTGGGCGCGGGCGCGGCGTTTGCACCATCAGCCGACGGCTCGGAACTGGCGGCGGCTTCCAAATTTTTGCGCTGCGTCTCCAAATTGACGTTGGCAAATAAGCCAGATGAAAATTCGAGGCTGCGACCGAATTGCGTGACGGCCGCTTCGTTCGGCGAATCACCGCGAATCACAAGTTCCTCGCCTTTCTGCTCGATGCTCTCAAGACGGAAATCGGCGAGCTGCGGGATCCGCTCGTTAATGGCGGAAAGCACGGCGACGGGGCCGCGTTGCGTCGCGCGCAGTTTCTGAATCGCTTCGATGCGCGCTTTTGTCTCTTTCGTCTTTTTATCAAGGTCGGCTTGTTCGCGGTTAACGACCGCCATCTGTTGCGCGATCTGTTGCTGCTTTTGAAGTTCAGCTTGCGCTTTCTTACTGTCAGAGTTAGCCGTCATGTAATCGAAGACCATGACGATTGCCATTAATGAGAAAACGGCGGCGGCGAGCACCCAAGTTTGCGTGCGCGGATCGCTGATCTTCGTTTCCACGATGGCGACGCTGCTCTTCGGCCTGTCCGTCACCGAATTTAAAAGGTTAACCTTGATCATGCCTCTACTCCTCTTAAAGCAAGCCCGACGGCGACCGCCATCTCCGGCACGACATCGCGCATCAAGTCTGGATCGAAACGACGGTCGTCAACTTTAATCCGACGGAAAGGCTCGAAGGTTTCGACGGAAATATCAAAGCGTCTCGACAAATACTGTGGTAAATCGCGCAGCTTCGAACCGCCACCCGAAATGAGAATGCGTTCGACGGTTGAGTGTCCAGCTTCGGCTGTGGTGCGGAAGAAATCGAACGTCTTTTGAATTTCAAGCGCGAGATTCTCGGAGACGCCTTCAATCGCGGCGTCCATGTCCTGCGGTTCAGAACCGTCCGGCATCGGGCTTCCGCGCTTAACAGACTCGGCTTGCTCAAATGTCAACCCAAACTCTCTTTGCAGCGCGGCCGTGTATTGAGTGCCCCCGACGGACACGTCGCGCGTAAAGACACTCTGCGCGCCCTGCACGATGTTGATGTTCATTGTCGAAGCGCCGATATTGAGGAGCGCGACGGTTTGCTCCGGCGTCGGCTCGTAATTGACCTCGTAGCAGTTCTGAAGTGCGAACACGTCAACATCAATGATCACGGGTTGTTTACCGGCGAGTTGGATCGCGTTCTTAAGGTTGTCAATGCGGTCGCGTTTGCAGGCGGCCATCAAAACATTAAGCGTTTCCGCACCCGTTCCCGTAATTTGAAAATCAAGGCTCACGTCCGCGATGTCAAACGGAATGTGCTCTTCGGCGTGCCAATCAATTGATTCGGCGAGTTCGTCTTCGCTCATCTGCGGCACGACGATATTTTTAACGATCACGGAGTGGCCGCTGACGCCCGCCGCGACGCGCTCGGTCTTGATGCTGTGGGCATTGAAGATGTTGGCGATCACGCCCGACACGTCGTTTAACTCCATGATCTGGCCGTCAACGATGGTATCGGATTGCAGGCGGTCAAAGCCGAGATTGACGAGACTCAGATTGCCGGGCTTGCCCTGCAATTCAACCGCCTTGACGGAGCTTGAGCCGATGTCGAGTCCGACGAGGTTCTTTTTACCGAGGCTTTTCTTAAACATAAATTAAGATTCCTTCAGCTCGTGTGTGCTTCAAACTACCGTGACGGCGGGAGAGCCGGAGGCGGGCACGGGCGAGGCGCGCTCTAACGCGCAAGCGCTTTGAGCGCGCAAGGGTCGTTTTGTTTTGCATACGGGCGGGTGTCGGTTGATAGAGGCAAAACTATGCATGAGAAAACGCTCGTGAGGAGCGCCGGTTGTGGAAGCAAAACGCGGGTTAAGAGAAAAGCTAAGTTGTATGGAGGAGCGACAAGCGCAACGGGGAAATCTTGCGCCCGATTCTGACTTGTTCTCTTTCGGTAACCCGGCCAAGTCAAATTATTGAAAATCTGACTTCCGTTGGCTTTGCGACCCACGCTCGCGCGTAGTGTGCCTTTATCGGTTGAGTTTCAAATTTTTATTCCAGCGAACAAGGGTCGCTGGCGACTGTCGTATCACACCTGTGCTTGAAATACCTTTGACTGGCACAAGCGACGAGAGACTCAGAAAAAGCGCTCTCTGTCTCTGGGAATATAGACATATTGTTTGGCAGTGTCAACCGCAATTTTGTTTTGTTTAACACAGCACACATAAACATAATGTTTTCAGCATTTAAAAAATGGAATTGACGCATGATTAGTGATTAGTGAGTGCCCTAATCATTAGTCGTTGAGAAGGAACTTAAACTAAGCCGTCTGTTCATCTTTCGGAACATTTGATT
>JACDAW010000118.1 GCA_013695245.1 Pyrinomonadaceae bacterium
GTTCCCGCGCGGCGTGTTATTAAAGGCAATCGCGGCGCGCGCGGCGCGAAGAGTTTAACGCTCGATTCTTTTGGCGTAGTTCGGCGCATAGGCGATTTATATTCCCCGATTAACTGAATCATTTAACTCAACCGGATTTGAGAATTTCAATGATAAAGAATTTAAAGCGGTTTGCGAGTTTACGTTCCTTAATCACCCTCTTCGTGCTCGCGTGTTTGCTCGCTTCTCCGGTCGCGGCTTTTGATCGCAAGGGCGAGAAGAATTACAAAGAGGGCTTGAAGTATGAAACGGCGCAGAAGTGGGAAGAGGCGGCGCAGCAATTTGCTTTAGCTGTTGCCGCGAATCCGGCTGATATCGAGTTTCAGCTTCACTACCGCCGCGCCGTCTTCAACGCTTCGCAGATGTTCATGCAGCAGGGGCGCGCGCTCTCGGAACGCAAGGATTACGCCGGAGCTTATAACGCTTTCCGCCAAGCTTACGGCTACGATCAGGGCAATGAACTCGCGCTCTCCGAAATGGAGCGAATGCTTCGCTTGCAGCGCGAGCAGAACTTGGCAAACGGCGTGAGTGACGGCACATCGGCAAACGGCGCTTCGCCCCGCACCGGAGGCACGATTGACGATCCGGCGTCGCAGCAACCTCCCCGCTCCGAGCAACTCCGTGTGATCACTTACAACGGCGTCGCGTTAGAGAGCGTAATCAGAAACCTCGCTGAACAACTCAACCTTAATGTCGTCTTTGACCGCGATTTTCAGAGAGGGCGCGGCGGCGATTCCGTCACCATCAACCTGCGTGACGTGACGACGGCGCAGGCGCTCGACTACATTTTTCTTTCGCAGAATTTGTTCTTCAATCGCTTGAATCGCCGCACGATCCTCGTCGCCGATCAGCAGAAGCGTCAACAGTACCAGTCGCTCATCGTGCGTACCTTTTACCTCTCCAATGCCGATCCGCAAAAAGTGCGCGACATTTTGACGGGGGCGATTCCGTCAGTCGGCGTGCAGTCAATTTTCGTTCCGAGCAAAGAGACGAACAGCATTACCGTGCGCTCAACGGCGGAGAACGTCCGGCTCGCGGGCGACATCATCGCCAGCATTGACAAGGATCGCGCGGCAGTTGTGATGGACGTTTCGATCTACGAAGTCTCGCGCACCGATTTGTTACGACTAGGCACGCAGATCGGAACTGTCGGCACGGATACCCAGCCATCATCATTGCTTAACATTGGCGGCACAAGTCCGCTCGGCGTAACTCTCGCTGGAGCCGGAGCCGCCGCGGCCGGAGTTCCGACCGCACTCGGCATCGGTCTTGTTCTCCCCTCTCTCACCCTCAGTGCGCTGCAACGCAAGGACAACACGCGGCTCGTCTATACAACGCAGATGCACGCTTTCGACAACGAGGAAACTTCGACCAACTTCGGGCAGCGCATTCCGATCCAGACGGCCACCGTTCCTAACTATTATCCGACCACTACGGGGACACCGCAGACGGGAGTTAATCCCGGAGTTTTCAACGGCGGCTATCCTGTTATTAATTACGAGAACACGGGTTTGGTGTTGAGTTTTACGCCGCAAGTTTTTCCAAATCTTGACGTGCAAGTGAAGATGAAGATCGAGTTGACGGATGTGTTAGGCGCGAGCAGCTTAACGCCGACTCTGACGCGGCGCAGCATCACCGGCACGGCGCGTATTCAAAATAACCGTACAATGATGATTGCGAGCGTCGCGCAAAACAAACAATCTACAGGGCGCGAAGGTTTGCCGTTGCTCGGCTTGATCCCGATTCTCGGTCGCTTCCTTACTTCACCGACACGCGACAATAGAAATACCGACATCGTGATCGCCGTCACGCCGCGTGTGATGCGCGCTCCTGATGTGACGCCGCGCGATGAACAATCGCGCCCCGTCGGCACGCAAGCAGTTCCCGCCAGCGAATCGCTCGAAGCGATGATGGAGCAAACCGAGCGCGAAGAACGCATGTTAGCGGTTGCCGCCGCCGCGCGCGCGAACAAAACTCAAAACGCGGTTGCTTCAGCCGCGCAGACCTCTCCAGCAGCAACATCACAGCAGACAACTGCTTCCGTCTCGCCGTCAACGGTGGCTCCGTCGCCGGCGGCGGGTGGGAACACAACTGCTGCTGCTGTGTCCACAAATACAACGCGAACGCCGAATGTTGAGACGAACACGTTCGTTCCCGCGCCGAAGATTCTGATGGGCAGCGCGGTTGCTCCGCCCCCAAGCGGAGGTGGCGCTGCGAACAACGAAACGCAAGCAGCCATATTGTCATCGCTGCCTCCCGCGCCGCGTCCCGCTTCAGCGAGCGGCGCGCAAAATCTTGCGACAACGACAAGCAACGCCGAACTGCAACTTGTGCCGGAGCGGGGTGAGATGCGCGTCGGCGAACGGCGACGGGCGATGTTGCTGTTAAAAACCGACGCGCCGCTTGGCATGGTGGTCGCAAGATTGCGCTTTGATCCGCGCGCGATAGCTGTGCGAAGCGTGGCGGCGGGCAACATGTTTGCGGCAGGTCAAACTCAGCCGACTGTGACGCATTCGATTGACCAAAGCGGCATGTTGCTCGTCTCGATTGCGCCGCCGACGGGAGGCAATCCGATTACGGGCGCGGGGGTGCTGTTGATAATTGATGTCGAAGGCTTAACGGCGGGCGAGAGCGTCTTCGGATTTGACCCGAACGAAGTTCACTTGATCGCAAGCGACGGGCGCGCCATTACGATGAAGTACGCGCAGAGCCGCCTGACGGTGAAGCCGTAAATGCGGGCGTATGAAATGCGGAGTTGATAAACAAGCAATGAGCAAAAGCCGTTTGCTGAAAAGGAACGCGGGTGCGCCGCAACGTTTCTTCGGCGCACATCTTCGGCTGCGTCGCAGGCAGACAGGTTTTACGCTCATCGAACTCGTAATCACGCTAACGATCCTCTCGATCCTGACGCTCGGCGTGATCCCGCTCGTCAAAACATCTTTCAAGCGACAACGCGAGCAGCGTTTGCGCCAAGCGTTGTCTGAAATGCGCGCGGCGATTGATGAGTTTCATCGTGACGTAATTGGCGGGCAGTGCGCTCTCCCTACTCAGAAC
>JACDAW010000408.1 GCA_013695245.1 Pyrinomonadaceae bacterium
GTTTTGAGCTTCTTTAACACTTCATCTATCACAGAAGCCGGCAGCCTAACGATCAACTCCACGTCTCGCACTTTCCAATCTAAACTCTTAGCCTGATCAGATAATACCGCCCCGGTCACCTTCAAGCCTGTGGGGATAATGACCTCAAAAGGGTAGCCTTTGATTTGATTCGTAATCGGGCAGAAAATAGCTAAGCCAACCTTTCGATTATACGCAGCAGGCGAGAGGACAATAGCTGGACGCCTGCCAGCCTGCTCATGTCCAGCTTGCGGATTAAAGCTAATCCACACAGCATCACCGCGACTAGGAACGTATGCCATTACCAAGCCTCTTTCCCACGAGAGACCCCAGTATCAATTTCTTCATGCAAGTTCTGCTTTGTCACTTTCGCTAACAGGTCTTCAAGGGTGAATTCCGGCTCTGCTACAGGAGCGACGATAATTTTCCCTTGCTCTAAAGAGACTTCGACCATAGAACCTTGCTCCACCTTTGATTCGACGGCAAAAGATTTAGGGATGCGCAAAGCGAGACTATTACCCCATTTCTGTATTTGCACTTTCATCACAAATCTCCTTTCGTATCTACAAGGAAGATACATAATAAGACGTGATTTCGCAATGGCTGAGATTCAGGATATGGAAAGCATAACGCCCGAATTAACCCGCGCCGAGCGCAGGCATTCAATTTACAACGCGAGGAAGCATCTTGAAAAGAATGCTATCGAGGCGTCGGGTTGAATGAGTTGTTAGATGCGGGATTTGGCTTAAGACGCTTTCGCTAATGGCTCACGCGGCGCAGGTGCACCGCGTAACATTCCCTCTGTGCTTAAATCTTCATCTACGTCTTCCCAATGAATGCCATAGCCCCCGCCGATGATGCGCCAATTCTTCCTTTGCTCTTCGGTAGCATTCAATAAGCGCGGATACCATACAAGGGGCACACTGATGCGTCTGCCGTCCATCAGATGAACGGTCAACATGTCTTCTGTAAACTCTACATCTGCGACCCGCTCATCAGCCGCCAATGCTAAAATACCCATTCCACGCCTCCACCAACTGTATTTGATTTTCCCTCACAATCTGCTCAACCTGCCGCAACTCTCTTGCGCTAAAGCCAAGATTAACTGCTAAAGAGACAGGATTCAACCAAAACTTAGCCGACAAATTATCGCGGTCAACATGAACATGAGGTGGTTCGTTCGGCTCATGGCTGTAAAAGTAGATGCGATACGCTCTATGTCTCAAGACTGTCGGCATAATGAAGCATTATACTTTACCCAGTATGCGAGCATCTAACTACTGATTAAGACGCATCGCGCGTGATAATACAACAATGTAGGTATATTATCGAGCATTGTGCGTGATAATACATACTATATCGTGTGTTATCACGCCTGTTGCCGTCTAATCCCTATTTAGAAGTTTGTTATGGATATGCAAAAACCAAAATTGCTGGAACAAGTCCGCCATGCCACTAGATTGCGACACTTGAGCCATAAAACTGAGGAAAATTATGTTTATTATATTCGTCGTTATATCTTATTCCATCAAAAGCAACACCCTGCCGACATGGGTGCGAATGAAATTCGGGACTTCTTGACACACATGGCGGTTGAGGAGAATGTTGCGGCTTCGACGCAGAATGTCGCTTTCAGCGCGCTGCTGTTTTTGTATCGGGAAGTTTTGCAACAGGAATTGCCGCGCATCGAAGGTGTGGCACGGGCCCACAAACCGAAACGTGTGCCGGTCGTCTTTACACAATCAGAGGTTAAAGCGGTTATCTCGCGTTTGAGTGGTAGGCCATGTCTGATCGTTTGTTTGCTTTATGGTTCGGGGATGCGTTTAATTGAAGCTTTGCGGCTGCGCGTTAAAGACGTTGATTTCGGACGCAATCAGATTACTGTGCGCGACGGGAAGGGAGAGAAAGATCGCGTGACCATGTTGCCGCAAACTATCGTTGAAGATTTACACCTCCATTTGAAGCGTGTCAGGTTGATGCACGAGGAGGATTGTGCCAAAGGCTACGGCGAGGCGTGGCTGCCTTATGCTCTGAGCCGGAAGTATTTGAACGCGGGAAGCGAGTGGAGTTGGCAATACGTCTTTCCGTCAGCAAAACTTTCGCAGGCGCCGGAGGGCGGCAAAATTCGTCGTCATCACCTTTCCGAAACTCCGGTTCAGAAAATCGTGCGGCGGGCGGTGCGGGATGCAGCAATCTGCAAACAAGCTAACTGCCATACATTTCGTCATAGCTTTGCTACTCACCTGCTTGAATCACATTACGACATTCGCACCGTTCAAGAATTGCTCGGACACAAAGATGTGCGGACGACGCAAATTTATACCCACGTTCTAAATCGCGGCGGGCGCGGCGTTACAAGCCCACTCGACGCCGGGTAGGAACTAAAAGCGGCCGCGTCGCGCAAAGCAACGAAAAGTGTGAAGCGAGGCGTCTCGTTCTTGGACGAAGATTTCAATCAGACGAAAACTTTAAGCCGCGGAGACTTGTTCTTCAGCCTTCCAGCGTAGCACGGGTTTGCGCGCGGCGGCCGCTTCGTCGAGGCGTCCGATACGCGTGGTGTGTGGCGCATTCAAAACCGTCTCAGGGTCTTCAAGGGCTTCGCGCGCGATTTGCTTCATCGCATAAATGAATTGATCGAGTTCACCGCGCCCGACGGATTCTGTCGGCTCAATGAGCATCGCGCCTTGTACGATAAGCGGGAAGTAGATCGTCATCGGGTGAAAGCCGTAGTCAATGAGGCGCTTGGCGATGTCTAAAGTATGCACGCCTTTGCGTGATTGGCGCTTGTCGGTGAAAACAACTTCGTGCATCGGCGGAGAATCAAAAGGTTTATCGTAATCATCCTTCAATCCTTGGGCGATGTAGCGTGCGTTGAGAACGGCCGCTTCGGTGGCTTCGCGTAAGCCGTCGCGCCCGTGTGTCAGGATGTAGGAGAGGGCGCGCACGGCCATGCCGAAGTTACCGTGAAAAGCTTTGACGCGCCCGATGGATTGCGGCCGATTAAAATCAAGTTTATAAGTCTCATCTCCGCCTCTGACATCTTTAACAACTCTCGGCGTGGGCAGAAACGGTTCAAGTTCTTTTGTGCAGCAACAGGGGCCACTGCCGGGGCCGCCGCCACCGTGCGGAGTGGAAAAGGTTTTGTGCAGATTTAAATGAATCACGTCCACGCCCATGTCGCCGGGACGCGCAACGCCGACGAGCGCGTTCATGTTCGCGCCGTCCATGTAAACCAGCCCGCCCGCGTCGTGGATGATGCCGCAAATCTCTTTGATGTTGCGCTCGAAGAGTCCGAGCGTGTTGGGATTGGTGAGCATCAATCCGGCGATGTCGCCTTCGGCGCAGAGGGCGCGTAAGGCCTCTAGGTCGGTTAAACCTTCCGCAGTGGATTTAACGGTTTTAACTTTGAAGCCGGAGAGATTAGCTGAAGCCGGATTCGTGCCGTGCGCTGAATCAGGGATGAGCATCACGTTGCGACGCGGCGAGTTTGATTCCGCCACTCCATCGCGCGAGTCAAGAAGGGCGCGGATGAGCATAATGCCTGTCATCTCGCCATGCGCGCCTGCGGCCGGTTGCAATGAAACGCCCGGTAGTCCCGTGATCTCGGCGAGGTGTTCTTGCAGTTCGTGAAGAAGTTGGAGCGCGCCTTGCGCTTCCGCGTCGGGTGCAAGCGGATGAAGATTGGCGAATCCATTGATGCGCGCCACTTTTTCGTTAAGACGCGAATTGTATTTCATTGTGCACGAACCGAGCGGGTACATGCCGAGATCGACCGAGTAGTTCCACGTCGAGATGCGCGTGAAGTGGCGTACAACATCGGTTTCGCTGACCTCAGGCAAACCTTCGAGTTCATCATCGCGGCGAAACTCTTCGGGCACGAGTTCGTCGAGCGGAGTTTCATCAACGTCGAGCGGCGGCAGGCTGTAGCCTGTTCGTCCGGGTTGCGAACGCTCGAAGATCAAGGCTTCGTTTTGCGTAACATGCGGAGCGGCTTTCGGTGTGTGCGACTTCATAGATTCAAAAAATAAATCGAAATTCCGAGGTGTAAATAATCAATTTTAGCAAAGCGATATGGAGCGCCTAAATTTTACTTGATGACGACAGTCCATCAATGAGTTTGTCGATCTCATCGCGCTTGTTTAGCTCCGTACAGCAGACGAGAATATCGTTTGGCTTGTCAGGAAAGTAGCGGGAGAGCGCGAGTCCGCCCGTGACGTTGTGCTTATTGGCGAGACGATTTAGCAGTTCGGCGGCAGCGATGGGAGCGCGCACGACGAATTCGTTGAAGCGCGGGGCAGAGTAGGGAAGCGAGAAGCCTTCAAGTTCAGCGATGCGGCGCGCGGCGTAAGCTGTTTTCTGTGCGCATTGCGTCGCCACTTCTTCGATGCCGCGTCGTCCCATTGTGGTGAGATAGACGGTTGCGGCGAGCGCAATGAGTCCTTGGTTGGTGCAAATGTTTGACGTGGCTTTTTCGCGGCGGATATGTTGTTCGCGCGTGGCGAGCGTAAGGACGAAACCGCGCCGCCCTTCTTTGTCAGCCGCGATTCCGACGAGGCGTCCGGGCATCTGGCGGGCGAACTTTTCTTTTGTCGCAAAAAGCCCGACAAAGGGGCCGCCGAACGAGACGGGCACGCCGAAAGATTGTCCTTCAGCAACGACGATGTCTGCATCGCACGCGCCGGGCGTCCGCAGCAGTCCGAGCGAGATGGCTTCCGTTACGCAGACGATAAAGAGCGCGCCCGCCTTGTGCGCTCGCTCCGCCATTGCTTTCAGATTTTCAATTGAACCAAAGAAGTTGGGGGATTGAACGACGAGCGCTGCCGCAGCGTTTAAAGCCGTATCGTTTGCAATACTTGTTTGTCCGGTTTGCTCGTCAAAATCTGCGCGCACAAGTTCGATTCCGGCATGTTGCACATAAGTTTGAACGACTTCCAAATATTCTGGATGAATTGCTGGCGAGACGACGACGCGCGAGCGGCGCGTAACTCGCTCGGCCATCATCACAGCTTCGGCGAGGGCGGTCGAACCGTCGTACATCGAAGCGTTGGCGACTTCCATGCCCGTCAGTTGGCAGACGAGCGTTTGAAACTCGAAGATGGCTTGCAACGTGCCCTGCGAGATTTCGGGTTGGTAGGGCGTGTATGCGGTGAAGAATTCGGAGCGTTGAATGAGATGATCAACGATGGTCGGGGAATAATGTGCGTATGCGCCTGCGCCTAAGAAACTCGGACGCCGCGCGGCGTGGTTGCGTTCCCCCATCGCCTCGAATTGCGCAAGCAGTTCTAATTCAGAGAGCGCCGCCGGAATATTAAGCGGTTCGCGCAGGCGTATGTCTTCGGGGAGGGAGGTGAAAAGTTCTTCAATCGAATTGAGTCCTACGCTTGCGAGCATTTCCTGCCGCTCGTCCGGCGAATTTGGAATGTAGCGCAAATCCCTCTTACTCCGTTTCCGCTTTAAGGTAATCTTCGTATTCGGCCGACGTGAGAAGACTGTCAACTTCGCCTGCGCTCCCCACGCGAATACGAATCATCCACGCTTCGCCGTAAGGATCGGTGTTGACTTTCTCCGGCTCATCTTGCAGCGATTCATTAACTTCGATGACTTCGCCGGAGACAGGCGAGAAAAGCTCGGAGACGGCTTTCACGGATTCGACCGAGCCGAACGCTTCGTGCGCTTCAAACTTATCGCCGACTTTCGGCAGTTCAACATAAACCACATCGCCGAGCGCGTGCTGCGCATGATCGGTGATGCCGACGGTGCCCGTCTCGCCTTCCACTTTGATCCATTCGTGGTCTTTGCTGTAATTCAATTTTTCGGGAACGTTTGCCATTGTCTTGTTCGATGCTCCTTGAATGTGTGAGCCGTCAAATACCAGCGACGTGATCTCTCATCTTAACTCACGTCCGACAAGTTTAGTTACTATCAAATTGTTGCTAAGAGTTTACTTTGCGGTCACGTTTGTAAAAAGGCACGGGAACAATGCGAGCATCCACCGCGCGACCGCGCACGTCAATCTTGATTTCTTGATTCACGTTCGCATATTCGATGGGCACGTAAGCGAGTCCGATGTTCTTTCGTAAGAAAGGGGCGGGGCTGCCGGAAGTGACAAGACCCACTTGACTGCCTCCGACGAATACCGCTTGACCATCGCGCGCAATGCCGCGATCAGTCATCTCGAAACCAATGAGCTTTCGCTTAACGCCTTCTTCCTTTTGCGCTGCAAGGCGTTCGCGTCCGATAAAATCGCCTTTGTTAAGTTTACAAATCCAACCGAGATTAGCTTCAAGTAGCGTGGTGTTGTCGTCGATCTCATGCCCGTAGAGCGCCATCGCCGCTTCTAAGCGCAGCGTGTTGCGCGCCGCCAAGCCGCAGGGCGTGACGCCTTCGGGCGCGCCATAATTGCCCGCATCAAGAATGCGCTTCCAGAGTTGTTCGGCCGCGTTAGGGGCGGCATAAACCTCAAAACCGTCTTCGCCCGTATAGCCTGTGCGCGAGATGATCGCAGACACGCCGTCAACTTCGCCCCTACGGAAATGATAATACTTGATCTCATCGAGCGACGTATCGGTCAAAGTTTGCAGAATCCGAAGCGCATCAGGGCCTTGCAGCGCGATCTGACAATACTCTGAGCTAGCGTTGCGCAATTCGACTTGCTCATCCCTCTTGTGCGAAATGATCCAATCCCAATCCTTCTCGGTAGTGGAAGCGTTAACGACGAGCAGAAGATGATCTTCCGAGAAGCGATAGACGAGAAGATCGTCAACGACCGTGCCTTGCGGCGTTGTCAACGCCGAATATTGCGCTTGTCCGTCAACGAGTTTTGAAGCGTCGTTTGAGACGAGGCGGTTAACAAAGGGAATCGCTTCGGAGCCGCGCACATCGAATTCGCCCATGTGCGAAACGTCGAAGAGTCCGGCGTGCGTGCGCGTGTGCAGATGTTCTTGAACGGTGCCGAGCGGGTATTGCACGGGCATATCCCAGCCGCCGAAATCAATCATGCGCCCGCCCGTCGAGACGTGCATGGCATGAAGCGGCGTCTGCTTCAGGGAAGAGGTGATCAAGGAGTTTAAGCCTCGCTTTTCCTGACAATTAGAATGATAAACAAATGAATTAAACGAACGGCAAACCTAACACGCCCAGCGCAATCGGGTCAAGCAGAGCAAGAAACCGTAAAATCAACGGTGTACGCTGCAATGTGTTGCCCATAAGTGCTGCTCTAGTGACCGACAGCACAAAGTAAAATCAAGCTCATTACATATAGTCTGTCAAAATGTTATTATCACGCACAATGCTCCATAATATACCTATATTGTCGTATTATCACGCACGATGCGTCTTAATCAGTAGTTGGTCGGCTGCTGGCGGCGCTCCCAATTTTTCTTCGGAGGTTCAAGCA
>JACDAW010000150.1 GCA_013695245.1 Pyrinomonadaceae bacterium
TGCCGACGAGTCGGCTGGCGATGCGCTCGGTTGTGATCGCAACGATTTCGCCTTCCGCGCTCGCGTCCGTCGCGTTGGCGAGAAGGTTGACGAAGACTTGCCGCAATTGAGCAGCGTCCAACATCCCGCGTAACTCTTCATCGCTCGTTTTTCGTTCAATTCTGATCTTCTTTTCTTCCGTTCTGTCGCGCACGAGTTCGAGGCTGTCGTTTAAAAGTTTATTCACGTCTGTTTCGGAAAGCGAGAGAGGTTTTTCGACGGAGAACTGCGTCACGTCGAGCGTTAAATTATTAAGATGTTCGATGCCGCGTTCGACGAGGTCAAGGGTTGTGATGCCTTGCGGCTCTTGCGTTATGTCGCGGAGCAGCGAAACGCCGAGACGAATGCTGCCCAACGGATTTTTGATTTCGTGCGCGAGTTGCGCCGCCGCTTGCCCGACGGCCGCAAGCGATGCTTTACGGCGCAACTCGGCTTCAGCTTCCGCCGCTTCGCTCACGTCAACAAGCGTTAAGATCAGCCCACGCTCGCCTTCGATGTCGAGCGGAGAAGCGTAAGCGTCCAACGTTTTGGCGGGCGCGTTCGGGTCGCCATTGAGCATCCAGCGACCGCGATACGTGGAGCGTTCGACGGAGATCGCGGCGGTTGCCTCTAACATCTTCTCCGCTTCGCCGCTTGCAATCTCGTCATGCACGGAAGCGTTGAGCGTTGCGGCGGGAAAGAGTTGGAAGAAAGCTTGGTTGGCGCTTCTGATGCGATGACGACTATCAATCGCAGCGACGGCGCTCACCATGCCTTCGAGAATCTGCCGACTAAACTCGCGTTCGCGCTCAGTTTCGGCGAGGCTGCGGCGCAACTGCCGGAAACGACGGTAAGCTTCCCAGACGGTGGCGGCAGCGACGATGAGTCCGGCGACCGTGGCCAGCAGAGTTAAAAAGTTGATGCGCTTTTCTGCTTCTTCCTGCAACTGCGCGCTGCGGAGCAGAATTGCATCTTGCTCGCGTCGCGCGTCGCTCAGGAATTGACCGAGTTGATCGTCAACCGTTTTGTATTTCTCAAAACCCTCAAGCGAGTAGCGACGTAAATCCTCCGTCGTACTGATAAACTCCTGCACGTTATTGACGAAGGCACGCCCGCGCTCGGTTTCGGCGAGCGGCGTACTGGAAAAACGCGGCAGCAATCTCGCTATTTCGCTTCGCGCATTGCGGAGACGAAGCGCGATGGGCGGCACAAAGCCTCCGCGCTCTTCCAGCACGTCGCGGGCGCGAGCTTCGTTGTTGAGTTCGGATGCGGCGACTCTCAGGTTGAGCAGCAGATCAAGCTGGCTCGATTGTTGACGCTGAAGATCAAGCACCTCGCCGCTCACCTTTTTAAGCTCTTCGACGCTCGACACGCCAAGCCCGAACACGAGCGCAACGAGCACGACGAAACCGATTGAAAGCGGGATGAGCCCACGCAGAAGCGAGCCGCGCTTAGCGTTCGGGCGGGAAGGCTTCTCCTTCTTGCTTCCACGCGAAGGAATCTCCTTTTCCGTTCCTGATTGAACGCGGCTATAAACGACGCGACTATCGTCCGGCTTCTGTATAGGCTTTTCTTCAATCATAAAAACTGGAGTCAGGGGCTGGGGGACGGGTGAAGGATAAGCGGAGAATACCAGAGAAACATTCCTACTCTTCTTAGCCTGACCGACATAGATTTTAATTGTAACCCCTGACCCCCAGCCCCCGACCCCTAATTCCCTACTTGGCGTCCATCCAGTTATCGCCGATCCCAACTTCCACTTCGAGCGGCACATCGAGTTCGACGGCCGTTTCCATTTCGCGTTTCAAGAGCGCGGCAACTTTCTTAGCTTCTTCCTTCGGCGCTTCGATCAGAAGTTCGTCGTGAATCTGCATCACCATGCGAGCGCGCGTGAAGCCTTCGCGTTGAAGCGCTTCGTCAACTTTGAGCATCGCGATCTTCACAATGTCGCTCGCCGTTCCTTGGATCGGCATGTTGATCGCTTCGCGTTCGGCGCGGTGGCGCACCTGACCGTTGCGGTCGTTGATGGTTGGGAGCGGACGGATGCGACCGTAGATCGAGCGCATAAAGCCTTGCTCGCGCGCCTTCTCCGGCACTTCCTCCATGTAGCGCCGCACGCCTTTGTACGTGTCATAATAATCTTCGATAACTTTCTTCGCCTCCTTCATCGAGATGCCGACGCGCGCCGAAAGCCCGAAGGGTTCGACGGCGTAGGCGATGGCGAAGTTAACGATCTTGGCGAAGCGACGTTTCTCTTTCAGCTCCTCAGTGGTCTTAGCATCGAAGACGAGCCGCGCTGTCCGCGAATGAATATCGTCATTCTTCTGAAAAGCGTCGAGCATTTCCGGGTCGCGCGTGACGTATGCAAGCAGACGCAGTTCGAGTTGCGAATAATCGGCGGCGACATAGACGAAGCCTTCTTCGGGAACAAAGGCACGGCGAATGCGGCGACCAAGTTCGGTGCGAATCGGGATGTTTTGCAGATTAGGATCGCTTGAACTTAAACGCCCCGTTGCGGTCACAGTTTGATTGAGCTTGCAGTGAATGCGGCCGTCTTCAGCGATCTGATTCGGGAGCGCGTCGGCATAAACAGTTTTTAATTTATCGAGTTCGCGGTATTCGATGATGAGGCGCGGCAATTCGTACTTCTGCGCGAGGTCTTCCAAAACGGCGCGGCTCGTCGAGACTTGCCCCGTCGAAGTTTTCCGCCCCGAACTAATGTTTAAATCTTCGAGGACTTCGCCGACTTGTCGCGGCGAAGTGATCTTAAATTCGCGTCCGGCAACTTTGTAAATCTTCTTCGTCAGCTTATCCAACTCCGCGCCGAGATAGCTGGAGACTTCTTTGAGCACGTTCGTATCAACGCGCAAACCAGCCTGCTCGATGCGGTAGAGCAGCGGCGCAAGCGGCAGTTCCATCTCGGTGTAAATTGATTCCAAGCCTTGTTCGAGAATGCGGCTGTGCAGAACATCGGCCGTTTGCGCGGTGAAGTCTGCGTCTTCGGCCGCGCGCCACGCTTCCTCTGTCCAACCATTAGGTGCGTCAATTCGCTCCGCGCCCGTTGCGTCGCGCGCAAGCGCATCTAATTCGTATTTACTGCGCACCGAATCAAGCAGGTAAGCCGCCAAGAGCGTATCATCCGTCACACCTTCGATCTCGATGCCGAGAGGAGCAAGCAACGCTACGTGACGCTTCAAATCGTGTACCGACTTGGCGAGCAAACCATTTGAGAGCACATCGCGCAAAGTTTCAATAACGGCGTCTCGTCCGCCCTCAAAGTTTTGAAAATCAATATAGTCTGATTGATGCGCGGCGGTCGAAATCGCGATCCCGATGGGCGCGCCAACCTCAATCGTTGATCCTGTTTCTTCCGCTTCTTCATCTTCCGCGTCGCTCGCTTTGCGTCGCGTTTTCTTTGGCGGCGCAACTTCGGCGATAGCGAAGCTCCAGTGATCAACGTCCCAGAGTTTGCGCACAAGATCGTCTAATTCCTCACCTGTACTGATGCGACGATAACGCCGCGCACCGCCAGATATATCTGCTTGCGCGGCATCGCCAAATTCGCGCATGAAGGCTTTAAATTCGAGTTCACGAAAAAGCGTGTAAGCGGCGGCGCGGTCGGGCGGTTTGTGGCGCAACTTGTCGAGATCAAGTTTGATGTTAACGTCGGTTTTGATCGTCGCCAGCTCCTTCGATTGAAGAATGATGTCGGGATTGTTCTTCAAAGACTCGCGGTAGGTTTTGTGCTTCACCTCATCAGCGCGCTTCAACGCCTCTTCGATTGAACCGAACTGCTTCACGATCTGCACCGCGCCCTTCGCGCCGATGCCGGGTGCGCCCGGAATATTATCCACCGCATCGCCCATCAATCCTAAAAGATCGATGATTTGATTTGGCCGCACGCCAAACTTTGCTTCAACCCATGCTTCATCGCACCACTCAACGGGCGGCACCGGCTCTTTGCGCTTCACGTTCTGCGAGTTGTTGCGCATACAGATGACTGCGGGGTCGCGCACAAGCTGGCACATATCCTTGTCATTCGAGACAATGACGGCTTGCAAACCTTGCGCCTCCGCTTGCACGGCGAACGTGCCGATCACATCATCAGCCTCAAAGCCCGGCGCATTGATGATCGGGATATTGAAAACTTCGCAGACGCGCTTGATGTAAGGCAACTGCGATTCGAGATCGTCGGGCATCTCGCCGCGATTCGATTTATAATCGGCGTAAGAGTCGTGACGAAACGTCGGCACGCCCGACTCAAAGATGGCGGCGATGTAGTGCGGCTCTTCGTCCGCGAGGAGTTTGCGCAGCATGTTTGTGAAGATGAACACGGCTTGCGTCACTTGTCCCTGACTGTTGGTCAGAGGCTCAACGCGCCCGCTCATCGGAGCAAAGAAGGCGCGGAAGATGTGCGACATCGCGTCGATCAGAAAGACGCGCTCCGGCGGCGCGGTCGGGGAAGAACTTTTCTGTGGCATGAAGAGCGATCATAGGAGCGCGGCGCGCTTAGTGTCAACCGCAACGCTTGAGGGGTTGTCGCTTTCGCGCCGCACCGTGCGTTGCGCACACGCCACACAAAAGAAAGTCAATGCGCTTTATTCATTGACGATATTACGCGGCACAAGTCTTGCTATTTATGTATTGCTCTACCTTCGACACGCGAGCTCTAACCGCGTAGATTGTCTCTCAAGCGATTACTTGCTTTGATCAAACAGACAACGCTTGCCACATCCGTCGAAACCAGCGGCACAGGTCTGCATACGGCCGTGCCCGTCCGCGTTTCGCTTCTTCCCGCGCCGCCCGACACCGGCTACACGTTCATCCGAACTGATCTCGGTGGCTTTGAGATCACCGCCAGCGTCGAATCGGTCGCCAATTGCAGTTACGCGACGACATTGATGCGCACCGGCGTGATGCTCTCAACCGTTGAACACTTGCTTTCGGCTCTACGCGGCGCAAGCGTAGATAACGCTTACATCGAAGTTGATAATCTTGAACTTCCGATCATGGACGGCTCGGCGCGGGAGTTTACGGAGATGATCGAGCGCGCTCGGATTGTGGAGCAACCCGCATCGCGCCGCGCGCTCGAAGTGCGCGAGCGAGTGACGGTTGAACACGAAGGCGGGCGACGCATCAGCATCGAACCTTTCGACGGCTACGAAATAGATTGTACGATCAACTTCGCCCACCCTCTGATTGGCGCACAGCGTTTCCTCTTCGATGCGCTCGATGCTGAAAGTTATCGGCGCGAAATCGCGCAGGCGCGCACCTTCGGCTTTACGGCCGAAATCGAAGCCCTGCGCCGCATGAACCTCGCGCAAGGCGGATCATTAGATAACGCCGTTGTGCTCACGGAGGACAGCGTACTTAATCCATCAGGCTTGCGCTTCCGCGACGAGTTTGTGCGCCACAAGATTCTCGACATCATCGGCGACCTCGCCCTCGTCGGAATGCCGCTTTTAGGTCGCGTCACGGCCGAGAAAAGCGGACACCTGCTTCACACCGCGCTGATGGCGAAACTGCTGCGCAATGATGCCGCATGGAAGATCGTTGATATGCCTGTCGGCGTGAGCTGCGCGACGGTTTAATCAATATAATTAATCATCCTCACGTTAAAATGAAGAATTTATTTCTTATCCTGTTGTTTAGTCTAAAGTTAAGTGGGTTAATTGCTGTTGCGCAACAGCCGCCTCCGCTAGCCCCTGTAAATTTGAATGACTTTGCCGAAGCTAAGCCGACAAATTGCTCACATCGCACTGCTGCTCTGGACGGGATTACCCAGAAAACACCAGCCGATGAACTTATTATTGTTATTGCTCGTCTTGGTGACAGCGAATCAAGAATGAACCTAAGCCAGCGGCGGTTAGATAATGTGCTCACCTACTGGGTAAAGTATTTACCTGAAGTATATAGACGTAAGCCGGAAACAATCGTTTTGGCTGAAGGGGAGAAAGTCAAAGGTTTCGGACAACTTGAGTTTTACGTCGGCGGCAAGTTGGTGTGGGTGATGAAAATAGAGCGTAATGTGGATTTGTATGTCGGCGAATGCTATCCGCCTGATGACAACTACATAAGAAATGGAGTCTTTGATCCCTGCGAAGTACCGGAAAACAAAATTTTCTATCCATGCTGTGATAGGTATGTACGCCGTAAACGCAGACGCTAATTGAACAGCACACAACTATGCTTTGATAAACGCTCGCAATTTTCACCACCCTTACCGCACTATCTCATAAACAATATGCAAGCGTAGTTCGTTGCGCACGATTTCGGGGCGCACTTCTCTGGCTCTTAACTGAAGCGCGTTGTTCTCGCCTACGGGCAAGCGCGTGGCGAGTTGTTCGGCACGAAGGATTTGGATGGGGTTAATGCGGCGGTCAATGGCGTTTTGCACGAGTCGCGTGAGACTCGCGGCGGCGAGTTGCGGGATGCCTTGCAGGTTGACTTGGCGCACATCAACGCGCGCAGTGAGCGTTTGCCGCGCGGCGTCGAAGCCGAGATTGATGGTCGTGTCTGCCCAGCCCTCGAAGTTGATGCAACCGAGCAGCCCCGCGTTATAAGAACCTTGAAAGGCGACAGGCGCGGCGATGCGATTCTCAACGAAGCGCACTTGCGTCCGCACGCCGTTTGACTCGCGCGCCAATCTGATTTCGCTGCGACACGAGTTTTGCGCGCCGGAGGAAGCGATTGATTTCGCTTCCGGCGGCTGACGAGCGTTTGTGGTATCGCGTGCTTCCGCGAGCACAAGCGGATACGAAGGCGGAGCGCCGAGCGCAAACATTTGATCGAGCATCGAGTTGAGGAAATTCTCATTGAGCGTCACGACGATTTCGCCGACCGGACGCGCACTCGCTCCCGTCCGCTCCCGATTCGCTTCCTGCGCAAGGAGCATTGAAGGCAGAAAAGTTATCAGCAAACTTACGACGACCAAAGACTTTTTCACGCGCATATAAGTTCCACGCAACTCCTTTTCTTTATCGCTCGTTATTACAAACCGCTCCGCACAATATCATGTAGGCGAATGAGTCCGATGCAACGTCGCGCGTCGTCAACGACGGGTAAGACTGAGATTTGCGAGGGGCGATCTTCCATCAAGCGTAGAGCTTCGTAGGCGAGCAGGTCGGGCGTGACGACGATGGGTTCGCGCGTCATGATCTGGTCGCTCGTGAGGGAGGAAAGACTGGCCGCGCCTGCGCGTTCAATCGCGCGCCTTACGTCGCCGTCGGTGATAATGCCGATGAGCTGCCCGGCTTCGTCAACAACATTTGTTGCGCCGAGACCGCCGCGACTGATCGCTTGCAAGGTTTCGATCCAAGTGGCTTGTAGATGAATCACGGGATTGTATGCGTCTTTGTGCATCAGATCGCCGACGCGCAAAGTAAGGCGTTTGCCGATGCGCCCGGCCGGATGATTAAAGGCGAACTCCTGTGTGGTCATATTCTTCGCCGCCATTAAAGTCATCGCCAACGCATCGCCGATAGCGAGCGCAACCGTCGTGCTGGCGGTCGGAGCAAGATTAAGCGGGCAGGCTTCGCGGTCAACGGAGGCATCGAGCGCCACGTCCGCCGCGCGCCCCAAGGTTGAGCGTAAATCTCCGATGATCGCGATCAAAGGCACACGACGCTGTTTCAGCGCGGGCAACAGTTGAACGATCTCGTCGGTTTCGCCGCTATTACTAATGGCGATTACAACGTCTTGCGGCGTAACGAGTCCTAAGCCGCCGTGCAGCGCGTCCGACGGATGAAGGCTCAGGGCGGGCGTTGCCGTGCTCGTCATCGTCGCCGCCACTTTCGCGCCGATCACGCCCGACTTGCCGACGCCGAAGAAGACGACTTTACCTCGACAAGCAACAAGAATCTCGATGGCGCGCTCAACGTCTTCGCGCTTAAGACGCGACGCCGTTCGTCTGATCGCGTCGGATTCCAGATGAAGAAAATCTTCAACCTGCGAGAAGTATGTTTTTTCCGTCATATCAATGTTCTGAAAGAGGTGGTCGCCGCACTTTTAAGCGCGCACGGAGATCGTTTGTCAGTTTACGTGTCGAAGGAAATTCGAGCAAACAAACGGCGGTTCGCAAGACAAGTACAAATCGCAACCTCAAACGCACGCTTATGTAATCATGTTGAACGAAAATCAGTGACAAAACTTTTACGTTTAAAGGCACAAGTTTTGCACTAACATCGAGAAATCGCAAAGAGCTTGCGTTAATGGACGCATCGCGTACAAATCGGAATCTACAAGTTAGGAGACGAGCATCATGTCAGAACAGCGAGATAACAAAGGCGGCTTCCCGAAAAATCAAACAGGCAAGCCGGAAGAGTATTCGACAACCGGCGACGGTCATCCGCCCAGAACCGGCGAACGCAACACGCAGGACGGCGTGGCGGGACAGGGCACAGGACAAATCAGGTCGAACGCCGATCAATTGGGACAGACCACCGGCGGCGGAAGCGGCCAAGGCATGGGCAACCCTGCGGGTCGCGGCAAATCAACCGCGCAAGGCATGGATCAATCATCCGATGCCAACAGCAAAGACACGTTTGGCGACAAACTTTAATTTGTAACAAAAGAAATTTTCGTCAGCTTCGATCCTCGCTAATTATTGAAGCCGACGCGAAAACAGCAAAGAGCGTGCGGACATTTTCTTTGAGCAAACGTTCGCACGCTCTTTCTTCGTTCGTTCGCTTTTTGTATCTTCAGAGTTGTGAAGAACAATAACAATCCCTTTGTCGAGCCTGTTCTGCCCGGCACGCGCATCAATGATTTCACAATCGCTTACCGCATCGCGCGCGGCATGTGCGCCGATGTTTTCGCCGTCTGGCATCACGCTCTGCGCACGCCGCTCGTCTGCAAACGCTTGCGACCGGAAGACGCCGGAGATCAAAAATGGCGACGCATGTTGCAAGCGGAAGGAACGGCGCTACAGCATCTCTCGCATCCGGGCATCGTGCGGCTTATCGAATTTAACCGCCGCGACGAACTTCCTTACCTGTTGCTCGAACACGTCGGCGAGCGAACTCTGCGCGACACACTCATCAAAGAAAAGGCGTTCGCTCCCGACTATGCGGTGCGCATCGTGCAACACGTCGGAGCGGCCGTGCAGTTCGCGCACGAACGCGGTTTTATTCACCGCGATCTGAAACCGTCAAACATCATGTTGCGGGGCGGGCGACCTCTTCTATTAGATTTCGGCGTTGTGTGGCGATGGAAAAGCGCGCGTCGCCCGCCGGATCGTTCCGGCACGCCGCAATATCTCGCGCCCGAACAGATCATGCGCGAACCGCTCACGCCGCAGACGGACGTTTACGGTCTCGGCGTTTTGCTCTTTGAATTGATCGCGGGAGCGCGCCCGTTCAGCACAAGCGCGGAAAGGCACAATCGAGATGCGCTGCTTCATCTGCGCTACCCGCAACTGCGCGAAGACGCGCCTGACCTAAACAGCCCGCGCCATAAAGTTTCGCGCAAGCTAAGAGAGATCGTGCGGCGTTGCCTCCTGCGCGAACCGCAGAAAAGATTTTCAAGCGCTGAGGAATTAATTGCCGCGCTTGATTCTTCAACGCGCATTAAAATTTATCCGCGCAATGTTCTTCGCGCGCAACAGAGATGTTCTGCGTTTTCTGCGACAAAATTCGCGGAAGATTGATCGCTATTCGTCAACGTAAGTGTCTTCCAATGTGTAAGCGGGGCCGCACACGAGCAGAATCGTCATCGGCTCCGCTCCCGTGTTTAAGAGCGTGTGCGTGTTTCCGCGCGGAATAAAAATCGCGTCGCCCGCTCCGACCTCCCGCGTTTCCTCTCCGATTGTCATGCGCCCCTGCCCGCGCAAGATGTAGTAAACCTCTTCGGTTTTGAAGTGATGGTGAGGCGTAACGGCGTGACCTGCGGGCAGCGTCTCTTCGGCGAGACTGCAAAGCAGTATCTCCGACGTTGTGCGATCAATGAGCGGACGAATCTCCGAGCCATGCGGCGTCTTTATCACGTGCGCTTCCTGACGGTTGATTACCTTCATCAAGCCTAATTATTCCTTCTCACTCAAGTTAATTTCACATTCTTTTCAACTGAGCGTTACCTTCCGGTAATACGCGTGAGCGAAACTGTGTCCGTGCGTTTCAATTTTGGCTTTACTTTGAAAAGGTACATTGTATGAACGGATGGACAAAGATGACGCTCAACTTCAAAATTATCTGCGCGTGGTGCGGCGTGGTAATCCGGCGGGATAACACAGAGGACTCAAGCGGCATGTGCTTCACCTGCTACTACCGCATCTTGAGCAAACACTTTCAAGCTCAGCGTCAAGCTGACATACCATTCCACGCGAGCGAGCGTTAACCAACGATCTAGTCGGCGCTCACTGCAAACAAAAACAGTCGCCGTTGATTTGGCGGCGTCGGCTATCTATCCCCACAATGGCTGCCCATCGTAAATTACACGCCAGCCGTTTCGCACGCTCAAGCGCACAACTTTTTTATACTCGCTGGACGCAAGCCACGGCTCATAAGTTTTTACAAGCGGCTCTTTCCGGCGCGGATCGACCGTCGTAATTGACGCTTCGTCATCTGTGATCGCCATGCTGACAAGCGCAAACATGTCGTTCTTCGTCATTAAGGCTGTTCGTATTTCCATTATCTTTTAGCAGGCGATGTTATCGAACTTGCGCCTACATGACATACCTTACTACATCTCTTCATCCTAAGTTAAAGAGCGAGAATTGACGCGCGAACCCTCTCGCCCTTAAACTGTAAACCTTAAGTTTTCGTTCCTTCTTCCAACGCCCGCGTAGCTCAGTGGATTAGAGCGTTCGCCTCCGGAGCGAAAGGTCGCAGGTTCGACCCCTGCCGCGGGTATTTTCCTTCCGATAAGAACATCTTCAAGTCTTCTGAACCCGTACAAGCAGATGTAAAATCGCACATGCAAACAGTACGTTACGCGTTCCCGTCCGCCCTTTGCTGCGCAACTGCATGTTAAATCAACCTTCCAGCGATGGTATATATCTTGCTAACTCTTTATTCATCAAACACGACGTTGAAACCATAGAATTGCGACGAATCCGTCAAAATTTTAGCGTTTCATAATTGCTTAGCAATAACACATAGAACACATAGAAAGAGGGGACGAGGGAAAATGTCGATCAACACATTGGAAGAGAAATTCATGCACGGACTCGGCGACATCTACGACGCCGAACATCAATTCCTTAAGGCGATGGAGCAGATGCGCCCGCAAGCTACATCGGAAACCGTCAAGATGATGCTCGATCAGCACATCACCGAAACCGAAGGGCAGATCAAGAATCTGGAACAAGCCTTTGAAGCGCTTGGTGAATCCGCCGAGCGCGTGAAGTGTAAAGGCGCGGCCGGTATCGTCAGCGAAGGACAGGAGTTGACGAAAGAGACGGCCGACAATCCGAATTTACTGGACTTGGCGATTGCGAGTGCCAGCTCGAAGGTCGAACACTACGAGATCAGTTGCTATCGCGGATTGATCGCGGCGGCGCAACAAATGAATCAACCGCAAGTCGTTCAACTGCTCACGAAAAATTTGCAGCAAGAAGAACTCACGGCGCAAAAGATTGAACAGAACACGCCGACGCTGTTACAAAAAGCGATGAACCGCGCCGCAAGCGCCTAACTATTAACAAGAACCTAACTTCTTAAAACATAACGGAGCCGCGACGTGTAAGTGTTGCGGCTCCGTTAATGTTTTTCAAGAACTCTTCAAAACTATAGAGAGAAAAGCTTTCACCGATAATTACGATGTGAGTTAAATACATTGATTGCGCGGCGCGGCAAACTGGCGCGTTTTAAGTTATCATCAAAGCGTTTCGCTCCGGTACATCGTTTAGTTCAACGAAGTGTAAATTTGTGGAGGCT
>JACDAW010000186.1 GCA_013695245.1 Pyrinomonadaceae bacterium
TAGGTGAGCTTCGGAGAGCCGATTGCCCTCCGCGAGCAAGCGGAGTTGGAACGGATCGCTTTGGCGACCCCGTCCGAAGTTCGGTCAAAGGGCGAAGAACAGTTCATTGAAAGATTGCGGGCGGGCGAGACGGCCGCCTTCGACACGATTGTTGATGAAAGGTCGGGAGAGATTTACGCGCTGCTGCTGCGTTTGATGGAAGACGCGGAAGAAGCGCGGGATTTGACGCAGGAAACCTTTCTCCAAGCTTTTCGCAACATCAAAGCGTTTCGCGGCGAGTCGAGTTTGAAGACGTGGATTTATCGCATCGCCATCAATCAAGCGCGCAACCGCCGTCGTTGGTGGAGGCGACGAAGGCAAGATCGCACCGTTTCGCTCGACGCTTCTGAGAGTGGAGATCATTTAACGCTCAGCGAAAGTTTAACGGACGAGCGCGATCCTAATCCGGAACAGCTGACGCTGCGACGCGAACGCGAAGCGACGTTGCTGAAGGCGTTAAGCAAACTCAAGTTGCCTTTCCGCGAAGTGATAGTTTTGCGTGACGTTGAAGGCTTGAGTTACGAAGAAGTGGCAGCGGCGCTCAACATCAGCGTCGGCACGGTTAAATCAAGGTTGTCACGCGCGCGCACGGAGATGCGCCGCTCCTTGGAAGGATGTTTTTAAAGTGAGGTTTGTTATTTGTGATTCTTCAAATCGCAAATCTCTTTCGGTGAATGGTTGACCCGCTCCGGTTTGCTAAACAGTAACTCCGGTGCCGGTGGACATAAGTGAGGCAAGCGGTTTCGGCGAATCGTTTCGAGCGCAGCTCGTCGTCACCGGGTTTTTGAAAACGCGGCCAGCAACACCCGTTCTTAATGACGCCTTAGGTTTCGGCGGATGAGTAAAGAACGATTCGGCATTCAAAATCGCTTGCACACTTTTTATTGAACTAGCAAATCGGAGTCGGTCAGCCATTCAACGAGTGTCTTTTGGTTAACACTATGACGTGTGAGGAAACACAACAAGCCCTCTCCGCGTATGTGGATGACGATCTTCTTGCGGCCGATGCGCTTTTCAAATTAAAAGCGCATCTCGACTCGTGCCCCGCGTGTCGCGCGCAGCTCACACAGACGCGGCGGATGCTTCGCGATCTCGCCGCGCTCGCACGCCCCGCGCCTCCTGCTGACTTATCTTCAGCCATTTCAGCTAGAATTGCTATTGAAAGCTCCGCGCAGGTCGCTCAACCTTCACTTGGCTATCAAGAAAGAATCATCGCGTGGCTTCGCCCGCGCCTCATGCCTTACACCATCGGCGCTTTCGCCTCTGTGATCCTTTTCGTCCTCGTCATTGGCACGCTCCGCTCGCAGATGGAAGCTCTGCGCTCGCTCGAACGCGACGCCCTCGCCTCAAACGCGCGCTCTTTCTCCGACAACCGCGAAGACGCCCGCTATGACGTAACGCAACCCGTCTCAACCGAGGATTTCGTGGCGAGTCGCGTGGGTTATTCTATGGAATCGCCAAGCCTCGATCCGCGCGGCGCGCTGGCCGCGCTGACGTGGACGCCGTCACAGGGCGAAGCGGGTGATGACGACATGATGGTTGTCGCCGACGTTTACGGAAACGGCGATGCCTCGCTCGCAGAAGTTGTCCAAGCGCCGCGCAACCCACGCATGTTGAACGAACTTCAAGCGGCGCTGCGCCGCAATCCGGCGTTCGTCCCTGCCACGCTCGATCACCGCCCACAGACAATGCGCGTCGTGTTCGTGTTACAGAAAATTGACGTGCGCGAACGCAGTTACTGAAAACCGCGTGTTTCTTTTACTCCCTTAATCTCAACTCTAAGATTAATTGGCCACGCACACAACGCATCAAGCGCTCAGTTTTCGGGGACAAAAGCTGCGCTATTCGCAGTTGACTCGAATGATTTGTTTGACGCTATATGACATTAATGATTCTCCTCAAATTTATTAACCAACCCGATAGTTGCACCTCGAAGCCGCTAACGCTGGAATCGAGATGTTCGGCAGTGCGTCGAAGAGAAAATGAACTTGACTAAATGTCACTTTGGCAGAGGCTGCGCAAGTATCCATTCTATTGCCGGGTCACGCCCTGCCGTATAAAGTTCCCAAACAGGCTCAATCAATTTGTCAGGCATTAGCGACGGCGTATCAGTGTCTTGCAATTTGTAATATCGCGTCGAATAGGACACCTCTAAGCGGGAATTAGGCAACGTCAACTCATCATTCTCTGAATAGCTGTTGGGCTTTGAGCCGCTTGGCTCACCGACGAGAATCGCGTTCATCTCTTGACGGGCATCAATTGCGTTCACCATCGCCGCTGAGATAGTGCCACGCCCGATAATGACGAATAGGCTGTTCGGTTTGCGAAAGGCGGCACGCGCTTTAAGTTCTTTGAGCAAATGCGAACGAAATTTAATAAAATCGCCGCCGTTGCTTTGGCGCACGTCTATAATCAGCCGCTTGGATTGAGAACTGTCAATTAGTTTGAAGGTTTCTTCGGCAACGCGCTTAAAGGTGCTGGCATCAGGATATGATTTGAGGTTGAGATAAACGGTTTGTGAATTTGGTAGAGCAGTAACCCACATTAACTCGTTAAATCGCTGCCGGTAAAGCGGCACTTCTTTCAAAGTCGAAAGCCATTCGACTTTAGCGTCGGGCGCGACAGCCTCCATGTCTAAAGAGAATCGCTTTCCTTCCGCATCCTCAAACGTCCATTGCGCGCGCTTCAGGTCCGGCGCGATTTTAAGCGCGTGAAGAACTTCGGCAATGGGCAACAAACTTGTGTTCCCGTAGCGGAGAAACTGCTCGTTTTCACGCGGAATTAAAGTGTTGACTCGCGCCATTGCCTCTGCGAGATTTAACCCGC